>CAMLER010000316.1 GCA_946478915.1 uncultured Chryseolinea sp. | reverse complement strand
TATTTACTCTACTTAACCACCTCGCTAACCAGAATTACAGGAGCGACATCCGTGTAATTCGGGAAGTCGGCTCTTATTGCATCCCTGTTCGGACCAATAGCTGCCTGGTAGTCGCTAAGGCTTTTTACATAAAATGTTCCAATTGCCATGTAGGGTAACGGTTGGTTGGGAATTCCGCTGGCAACACCTTTTTCAATGGTGTACTTTACCAGATTTGATCCGAGGAATCCAGCTACCATGGGCATATGTTTCGTTTCATAGTAGTCCATATTAAATGTTTTGCCTTCAGAAAAAGGATACATGACAGACACTTTGATAAGACCTTTTTCTACAGTTATTGAATTGTTCCTTTTAGCTTTGCGAGATTGTTTTTCCTGACTGAATGCCGCAACGCTCGTAATCAACAGCAAAGCGGAAATAAGGAGTTTTAATTTCATTGTATTTTTTTGGTGTGGAATTTAGTATGAAAAGAGACTTAGTTAAAATTTTCCTGTTGAAAAGACCAAAAACGACAAAAATTTGCAATAATCATCCTCTAAATTCATGGCGCTTGATTCATAAAAACTGGTATGCCTAACTTTGTAATCATGAACTGCCGCGTTGTTAACTCTCAACATTCGTTAGATGAAATTCTTGAACTACTTCGCGCATGCAAACTCCCTTACAAGGATATCCGCCTGGAAAATAGCCTGTTCGTCAGCTATTGCGATCACTCAGGAAAACTTATTGGTTCGGGTGGACTGGAGTTTTATTCACCCTACGCTTTGCTTAGATCGGTTGCAGTAAGGGAGAGTGAGCGCGGGAGATCCGTAGGAAAGAAAATCGTAAGCGACTTAATCGATAGGGCAAAGAAGAATGGCGTCAACGAAGTGTTTCTGCTTACGGAAACCGCTCACGATTTCTTTTTGAATTGGGGCTTCCAGGATGTTGCCAGAGAAGACGTTCCAGCTAAGATAAAAGCGTCTTCTGAATTTACTTCAGTGTGCCCATCAACTGCAGTTGCAATGGGATATCGATTGGCATGATTCATCGGCTTTGATTTTACACCGTACCTTCGACATCTGGCTTTTGATTAATTCTACTTTTGTCATGTTCTGGATGTATTAAAAAAAGGGAAATAAGGTGAAGGAGTGCAACTCACTATTAGATAATCAATCTTATTTTTTTAACGTTTCCCTGTTTTTAAATAAAGTTTTCGAGTGAACAAGAGTCACGAATCGTTTTACGGATCTTGGTTCAATCCTTAGGCATCATTCTTTTTCCGCAAGCACGTACCCGCGTCTGCTGGGATATTCAACGTCCTGATAGGGAAATCTTTCAATTGCATCAATTACGCGGAAGTTACACTTGCGAAGTAAATCCAGTATCACGTCAGTTTTAAAAAAGTACATATCGATATCAACATCGATGTCGTTGGCTTTATCAAAATGAAGGACTTGATCGCCCACGTGAAAGGAAAATAAAAATTGACTACTTTTTTTCAGAACTCTGTTTACTTCTTTAAATGCCGTTGTCACGTGGCTGTAATCAAAATTTACGATGGAGTAAAAGGCGATGGCAGAAGCAAAATGTTCAGCGTTGTAGGGTAGCGCAAGAAGATCTCCTGTCTCAAACCTGATGTCAGGGAATATCTTTTCTGCGGCGCTGATCATTCCTGTAGAAATGTCAATACCGACTATATCTCTCATGCCACCGTCGTACAGAAATTTGGTTGTATGGCCCGGCCCGCAACCGAAGTCTGCACAAACGCCTTTATCTTTATTAACCGCTGCAAACTCTTTCAGGATCAACTTATCAAAAGGTTTTTTCTCCAGCTCATCAATTCGGGATGCGGCATAACTTTGTGCTGTCGCATTGTAAGATGTTATTATTTTATGGAGTGGCTGCATTCATGTTTGATTTTTATAAACGCTGTCGTGGTGTGCCTGATCTTAATTTAAGAACAACTCAGTTTCCACATAGTTCAGTTATCATTTCATCCAACCTGTGCTGTGCGCTTACGTCCGTCGGGCAATTGGATTTCAGGAAATGCAGATTCATTGTTTTGTTATCGTTAATCCTACTTTGTCACGTTGCGATGGGATGTACACGCAATGTCACGTTAAAAACGTCAATGCAAGTTGTAGTTAGTGATTCTTTACAACGATGATCTTTTTACCGCAATGACGCAAAGGCTGTCTTAATGGAGATCACTTAAGGCCTCCAGGTCGAGCCTTCGTCGCATGTTGTGTGACTACTGAACGGTCCAACAGGCCGCAAAGCGAGCTGCCTTGCGGCAGGGGTCGTGCATCACTACCTCAAACAAAGTCTTATCCAGTCCATCCATGCGTGCAGATTCCTCTATCATACTATGAGTTCGAACGCGATCGAAAACGAAGGGCGGCATTCCTTTCGATATTAGAGTAAAAGCTTCTGCCGCCAGGCAGCACCCTTTGCGACTGACTTTCTCAGCTTTCGACCAGAGGAGCCTCTATCTTCCAGACAGATTAAAACCGGAAACTTAAATACATTAAAACTTTGCGCCGTCGCGGTTAATAGTTTTAGTCCTTCTTAAATCTGACAACAACTCATTTCCTGTCGCATAGACGAAACCTTTTCTTGGGTGTGAGAGAATTCCTTATTACTATTCTTAAAACATAACTAAGTAGGATTCATCCCTTTGTTCCAACACCAACCTCATTGGACTTTTTCCAGCCTTAACGATGTCTATTGCTTCATTCATTTTGTTGAACGGCATAACATCGACAATACTTCCGATATTATGTTTTCCTGAAAAGGCTAGCATTTCCTTCATATCCTTTCGGCTTCCGATATAACTTCCATAAATAGTCCTTTGCGCATAGTCATACAGTAGTCCGGCGCTAACCGGTATTTTCCCAGGCGGCTGCGAAACCAGACAAAGCTTACCCGTTGGTTTCAGCATGCGCAAATACATGTCCAGATCAAAATCCACATTAAGCGTAGATAAGATGAAGTCGAATTTTCTATGAAGATTTGATTTCGCTCCAAGGCTCGAGCTATCAATAAACTTTCCGCCCAACCGCCGTACGATCGCTTTTTTCTCAGGAGACCGGGTAAACGCGGACACCTCATGTCCCATTTTATGAAGAAACTGAATGGCGAGATGTCCCAGTCCCCCGATTCCCAGAACGGCAGCGTTTGAATTCCTAGATAATTTCGCTCTTGCGATCGCCGCATATACAGTCAAGCCGGCAGATAACAAGGGAGCCGATTTCGCAGCATCCAGCCTTAACGGAATCTTAAAAGCAAATCTGCTGTCGACAACAATGTGTTTTGCAAGCCCACCGTAGCAATCAACGGCGACAACCTTCTGTTTTAAACAAAACTGTTCGTTACCTTCATTACAATATTGACAGTTAAAACACGCTTCCAGCTGATAGCCAACGCCGACGCGATCACCTTTTCTTAAGCCTACAACATCTGCCCCAGTTTGCTCTACTATTCCGATGATCTCATGACCTGGAACAAGGGGAAATTTCGTATCGCCCCATGCATTGTTGATGAATTGAACATCGCCAGTAGCAATTGCGCAATGTGAGATTTTGATCAGCACATCTTTTTTGCCAATCTTTTTTTCATAAGAAAAAGGTTGAGCCTTTCCGCCCGAATTTAATACAGCGTAAGCTTCTATTTGCATATTATTTTAAGAGTTAGTTAAAATATTACTTTGGATGTTTTGGACAGCGCTTGCTTATGTTGGTTTATGCGCAAAATGTTCTTAAACAATTCAAGTCAAGCGATGGCTTGAAACCAATTTAATTGAAGGTATTCTGATTTGCATATATCCTCTTCGTTGATTTGCTTATAGGTAATCGCCATGTTCGAAATACGCTGGACAACGCGCATGCCACTCCCGCATTCCGTCCGGGCCACCGCACCGGCAAATATTCAAAGAGGTGCCTCGAGTTTAATACCCCGACTTTCTTTTCAGCCCGCCCTAAATACAAGCATTTCATCTATGAACTATGTCCAGGCATAAGCGAGCCGCTTGTATATCTTATAAATACTTTTCAATCAATGCTTTGGTACTTCGAATACCGTCTTCTTCGTCTTGCGTTTTTCCTTCGAACTCAATACCTATGTAGCCCTCAAATCCCGATGCTTTCACAATGTCAATAAGTTTTCGATAGTCCATTTTAGTCTGTTCGCCATTATTGTCAAAGTCGTAAGTTTTTGCGCTTACACCTTTCGCAAATGGTAAGAGTTCTTTAACACCCTGATAGCGATCATATGCATTACTGCAGTCCTCATCGGTAGTTCCCCATGGGTGGGTTAGACAAAAATTTCCAAAGTCCGGGAGAGTGCCAACATTTTGCATGTTGACTTGCCGCATAATATCAGCGACCCAGGCTGCATCAGACGATTCATTACCATGATTTTCAACCACTACATTAATGTCCATAGGCTTTGCGTATAAACCTAATCTTGAAAGCGAATCGATCGACGCGACCTTTTTATCATTTGCAGATCCATCCCCATGAAGATTTAGTCTTACTGTTTTACATCCAAGAAATTTTGCAGCGTCGATCCATTTCTTGTGATCTTCCACTGCTGCCAGTCTTACTTTGTCTTTGGGCACCGACAGAGGTCCTTCTTCATCGATCATTATAAGGTGATTTACAACACCGGCATCCTTACTTCGCTGCAATAACTCAGTGAGATAAGCTGTATTTTTTCCCGCCTCCTTGAAATTCATTTTTTTTCCTCCAAAGAAACCGTTTACATATTCTACTGAATTTATACCAAACGTGTTCATTGCTTTTGCAGGAAAATCAAGGTGATCCAATTGTCCTGAATTAAGAGCGCGGTGAAGAGACCATTCTGCTAAAGATATTTTTATCTTATTCGCATTCTTAGCCTTCGCGTTGGATACAGGATTGAGAAGACAAGCGCCGGCGAGAAAAAAATAATTCCTTAAAAAACTTCTTCTTGTAATCATTTGAAATTTCTTTGCTAATAGGAACGATAAGTTAAACAATATTTGTGGTCTGTGGTGCTTAGAGCATGCAGCAACATACGATTGCAACATGCTGACGGCAGTGAAAAACCAATGGCTCCGAAAGTGTATGTTGATTAACCCAATTGCTCTTGCATTATCTTTATCTTTGCGTGACTTTCAGGTGTCAAGAAAATTCTATGAAGAAAATTGGATTTTTATCATTCGGGCATTGGGCTAATCACCAGGGTTATCAAACCCGAACAGCGAGTGATACATTGCTCCAGTCTATTGATCTCGCAGTTGCTGCCGAGGAGATAGGGTTGGATGGCGCGTATTTTCGGGTGCATCATTTCGCGGCACAATTGGGATCTCCGTTCCCGTTGTTGTCAGCCATTGGTGCGAAAACAAAGAAGATAGAGATTGGAACCGGCGTTATCGATATGCGATATGAAAATCCCCTCTATATGATAGAAGAAGCTGGAGCTGCGGATCTTATATCTGGCGGCAGACTTCAGTTGGGTATTAGCAGAGGATCGCCTGAGCAGGTGATCGATGGGTGGCGGTACTTCGGCTATGAGCCTGCTGATGGAGAAACTGATGCTGACATGGGGCGGCGGAAAGGATTGGAGTTCCTGGAAAAGTTAAAAGGTATCGGATTTGCCCAACCCAATCCCTATCCTATGTTTCCAAATCCGCCTGGACTATTGCGGCTGGAGCCCCATTCCGACGGGCTGCGTGAAAGAATATGGTGGGGTGCAGCGTCAAATGCCACTGCGATTTGGGCAGCTGAAAACAGAATGCATCTGCAAAGTTCTACGTTGAAGTTTGATGAAAGCGGTAAGCCTTTCCATATACAGCAGGCAGAACAAATCAGATTGTATAAAGAAGCCTGGAAAAAAGCTGGACATCTGGGTGAGCCAAGGGTGTCGGTAAGCCGGTCTATTTTTGCATTGGTGAATGATCAGGATAAATATCTCTTCGGACAGGAGTCCAACCGAAAAGATCAAATCGGGTTTATTGAAAGTAACAAACGCGCGATTTTCGGAAGAAGTTATGCTGCAGAACCAGATCAGCTTGTTAAGGACCTGGCTGGTGACGAAGCCATCAAAGCGGCTGATACGCTACTTTTGACGATACCGAACACGTTGGGTGTTGATTATAATGTTCATGTTCTGTCATCAATTTTAAAGTATGTCGCGCCGGAATTAGGGTGGGTTTAACGTATCCGCAGACGGTGAGCGTACACTTTTACAGCCTACCTTTGAAGTTTTAGGTTTACATTTTTCCGGCTGAATTTCAAAGTGAAATTATCGAAGGTCACATTAAGGTTATTTTGAAA
>CAMLER010000315.1 GCA_946478915.1 uncultured Chryseolinea sp. | reverse complement strand
AAATGCAGTATTTCCCATGGATTTAGAGTCGCTAATGTTTGGAGAGGAGGACGTCCGTTTTCTCCTCGACACCCTCATTCGAACTACCATAATGTTCGTCGTGATTTTGATAGGGTTACGATTGCTTGGTAAACGGGGTATACATCAGCTCTCTGTATTTGAATTAGGCGTCATTATCGGATTGGGTTCAGCGGCCGGCGATCCGATGTTTTACAAAGATGTCGGTATATTGCCCGCAATAGTTGTTTTTATTGTTGTGATTGCGATGTATCGGCTGGTGACATACCTCGTTGTAAAAAATGAAAGGTTTGAACGCCTGATAGAAGGAAAGGCAACCTATATCTTAAAGGATGGCGTAATCCTGGAGAGCTTCAAACATCAACCTTTGGGTCAGGATGAATTTTTTGCTACCCTAAGGCAGAAACAAGTATTTCATTTAGGCCAGGTAGAATCAGTAATTATCGAAACCGATGGCCAGCTAAGTATCTTTTTTTATCCTGACGAGAAGGTGCGTCACGGCCTTCCGATTTTGCCCGATGCGCTTGAGGAATGCCAGGAGAGTATTTCAGAAGAAGGAATTTATGCTTGTTTTGCATGCGGAACGACAGATCAGTTCGGTTTATCCAACACATATTCTTGTCAGAATTGCCAGCATGTCAAATGTGTAAAGGCATTAAATGGCAAGAGAATAAAATAGACCTTTTTCATTTTTAAAAGGCACCCTGGAGGCCAAATAAATGCCTTTCTCTATTGTCCCTCGGTAGCTTGCTTCACAAATTCACAACTTCAGTTAAGAAGTATTAATTGGAGTTTAATCAACGGCATCCCTACTTGAAGAAGTTTATTTTCATAGGATATTTCCACGCCTCTTTTCCGCGGTAGACCCTGAGCGAATTCAATGCTGGAAACACTCCAAAAAATAGGATTGACATCAGTAAGTAGACAGCAAACAATACAGGTAGATACATGTAGAACTCCATGGGGAGGAGAAAACGACCCATAAAAACTGCAGGGATCATAAGAAGACCTAATTGAATGCCTACCAGAATTCCGGCCACAATGGAGTAGGTGAGTTGGCCGTTCAGAATGTCTTTGCCGTGTTTGTTGATTCCATTTACATCGTCCCGCTTCATCATCCAGAAAATAAATGGTGCGACTACGTTGCCAATAATGGGGAAAAAGAAAAATGCTATCGGCGTGATATGAAGGGCCGCAATCTGATTTAGTTCATGCTGCGAAGGCTCGGGTAGAAGTTCCTCCAGGTTTACGCCTAATGCTTCAGCGATCGATTTAAGTGTATAAAGTCGTGGATCTACTTCGCCGGATTCTATACGCTGGATGGTTCGTACATTGAGGCCGGTCACTTCAGCCAAGGTTTCCTGAGTAATACCCTTAAGCTTTCTAAAGTGAATTATCTTTTTGGCGATTGCTGTCTTTTCCATGATTTTTTTTTCACAAATATCCTTTTAGTTCCAGGTTGTGACAACGGCGTTCACCCGACATTTGCCCGACAATTATGATAACAAGGTAAAAATTGCAGTTTTGGCCTCGACGGGGTGCTAGATACTTTCACGCACGGTGTATGTCATAGGGTTTCACCGAATAACAAAAACGCGAAGAAGTTTAAAGCTGTAGTGCAATAGTAAATGGGATTGCGAGTTTTAAACGTGGCATGCGCCTGGGACTATCAATAGCCTCAAGCTCAAATTATGATCAAAGGTTGTAGTGGGATAGAATGAATATTTTGCGAGAGACAAGCTCTCCGGTTTTTTGCGTGGTTTCTTTTGCTTTACTGCCGGTAAATGGAATTCGTCTGTGTCGCTTACAAGACGATTGAGACGCACAGTAAAGCAACCATTATACCCACCGCGAGGAGAATACCCTTATTCATAGTTTCATAGTTGTTTAGATTCACGATGTAAAGCTACCCCCGTTTAACGACCACACCGTTATACTTTACAGGGTAGTGTTTACATCATTTACCGTTGATTATGAATTGATCGGGTGCGGCATTAAACCGCTCGTGACAGTCGATGCTACAGAAATGATAAGTTACCTTGTTGTATTCGGCAGTTAGGTTGCTCTTGACAACGTCGATCTGCATGTGACAGACAGGATCGATAAATACATCCTGGCTAGACTCATTAATCAGGAACAGCTCGCATTCTTCAGCGATATTCTTCAACTTATATTTGCCAACCGATTTAACGTTTGCGGGTTCTGGCAGCTGACTAATAAAACTTTTGGAGCAAAGTATTTCTCCACGTTGAGCTATGTTCATAATGCGCGCCGCAATGTTAATGGTCGATCCGTACAAGCTGTTGCCATCCATGAACACAGAACCATAATGAAGTCCGGCATGGATCGAAAGGAAATGGTGTTCATCAGCAGTCATTTTGTTAAGCCTCAGCGCGGAGTTCAACATGTCAGATGCACTGTCAGAAATAATTACAACCTGGTCGCCAATTCTTTGGAATAACGTGGCACTTCCAACCAATGCACCATCAACCAATTCCATGTATTTACGAACCAGCTGAGCAGCGGATGCTCCGCCATGCGCCTCTGTCAACGCCGTGTATCCGGCCAGATCAGCCAACATGATTGCGATTTCTTTCTCCATTAATCAAAAGTACGTGGTTTCCCGGCAGCTACCAGTAATTTGTTGGGAGGTTTGTTTTCAAAATCCTTAAAACTTCTGCACGTAGAATTCTACTTTGAGCTGCTGTCATCTTATCATTTGACGATGATAAACATAGCATCGTTTGGTTTGAAACGACTCTTGGATGAGGAACGGCACTTCTGAAACAGCCTGCATTGGTGTCAAGATAAAAATTATCTGATGGGATGGCCCGTCATTTTTTCAAGCGCCACATATCCATCTGGAGTGATGCCCATCACTTCGATGGCAACGCCCATTACTTTGTACGTGTCAAAAAATTTCATCCGGGCAATCGGATGGTCAACCTCACTGATTATCGAATAACCTTGTTCAGTCAGATCGATCAGAACCTTTTCGAATTGACTTACAGGCAATCGGAAGGCCAAATGCTGAACACCGCCAGCTGGATTTTTTTCGAGGTAATCATGAAACAGACTTTTACCTGAAAGCGGTTGGATGAGTTCGATAAAGGTACCGCCGTTGTATGTTTGAGTGGTTAATCCATCACTAGGCACAACGTTACCAAAATATTTTATTTGTAACTCCTCCGCGTCATAACGGTGAGGCTGGGGGAAGCTGATTCTCAAAGATTTTTCCATGAACCTGACGGTTGCATCAATATCCGGCACGACCCATCCAATCTGTGCAAATTCGAGCCTGGCAAGCGTGTCATTAATTTGTGACATAGTTTTACTTTATTTGTCTGACAAAGTTAAGGCTACCGATTTCTTTTTCCAGGGTCATTTGCGTCGATTAACAGGTACTTTGCGATGGGCCTTGTATGGACCGGATGAAGGCAATGTTCGATCGTTGTAAAAGGAGGGCATTAAATTGACGAGAATTCGCACCGCTTGTCTCAGGCGGTGGTAAAAAAAGATAAAAAAGTCTTTTATTATTGATGTTTGATGTCTACATTTGTGATCAAGCGAGCAGAATGTTTTCAAAAGCATGTGAATACGGAATTCGGGCTATGCTATATATAGCAAGGCGATCAAAGGAAGGAACCCGTGTGGGCATTCGTGAAATCTCGAAAGCAATCGACTCTCCGGAACCTTTTATGGCTAAGATCTTACAGGATCTCAGTCGGAAGGGTCTGGTTCTCTCCATCAAAGGTCCTAACGGAGGATTTTACATGCATATGAGTCATCTTCAAATTTCGCTGGCAGATATCGTATCGGCCATCGACGGGGATCAATTGTTTACGGGGTGTGGTTTGGGATTAAAGGCCTGCAACGAAAAGAAGCCCTGTCCGATACATTATCAATTCAAGGGGTTGAGAGAGGATCTTAAGAAAATGTTACAAGCCACTGCAGTGGGAGAATTTACCGAGAGTTTAGAAAAGGGAATGTTTCATTTGCGAAGAGCTTAAAAAATTTTGGTAATAAAAAGGATAAAAAAGTCTTTTATTTTGTTGATGAGCAAGTACTGGACGAGGATAGTATCAACTGAAGTAGGAGCCCATGGTAAGCATTGCTTCGACTGAAAAAAAATTGTTAGTACAGGATTTTAAAATGAGATGAAATGAACATAAGTGAAAATCAGATCCTCGGTGAACTAGTTGCCCAGGACTACCGTACAGCTACAGTTTTCAAGAAATACGGAATTGACTTTTGTTGTCATGGTAACCGAACCATCCGTGAGGCGAGCGAAAACAAGGGAATCAAATCGGATGTCCTGCTGAATGAATTGAAGCAGATTGCTACCATAAATGACAACAGCGGAACCGACTTTCAATCCTGGCCGCTAGATCTTTTGGCAGATTACATAGAGAAGCGTCACCATCGATACGTCGAGAACAAGATATTGGAAATCAAACCATATCTTGAAAAGATCTGCAAAGTCCATGGCGATCGTCATCCTGAATTGTTTGAAATACGAGATGAATTCAACGTCGCTTCAGGCGAACTCGCTGCACACATGAAAAAAGAAGAATTTATTCTTTTTCCATTTGTCCGGAAGATGGTTAAGGCAAAACAGGATGGTTCTACGTTGAGCACTCCATTTTTTGGCTCAGTGGAAAACCCGGTGCACATGATGATGGACGAGCATTCTGTTGAAGGTGACCGCTTTAGTAGAATTGAAAAGTTGAGTGATCATTATACACCTCCCGAAGACAGTTGCAATACGTACAAGGTGACTTTCGCGTTGCTAAAAGAATTTGAAGAAGACCTGCACCTCCACATTCATTTGGAGAACAACATTCTTTTTCCAAAAACGATCGAGATGCAGAACGAAATGGCAAAAGCATAGTGCTCTTGAAACCTAACCTGTGCAGATAGTTATCTACTGTGTTTGAAATAGCATGGGCTTATTTTTTTGCTTAAGAATGATTAACTAAAAGGTCAGGGTGCCCTTATACCTTATTTCCTTATACCTTATACCCCTTTCCTGAAACCTACCGCACATGCCAAAGTAGCATCAATTATTTTGCACCTACTGGAAGCAATCCAATATTCAAGAATCGGCTGGAAGGCGCGCCGTACCCAAAGAACCATGGGTTTCTGCGCTCCTATTTTGATCGATATCAGGTAACGATTCCCTCAAGGGCGCTTCCTGGTTCTCTTTTATATATTGCCGTCGAATATCTTTAGCGAATTTGTGGTTGCCGGTGTGATCCCATCCCGGCGGCATTATCAGATATAGGAATTTGTTTTTTATTCCCGGAGCTCGTACCACATCTTTTATCAGATAATAAAATTCGCCGAAGTATACGTCGAAGAAATTTCCGGCATTTATATTCCGTGTGATGCCATACTGAATCTTTATGTTGTCTTGTTCGGGTTGATAGGTCTTAAAGACACGGTCCCACACATTGAGCAGATTGCAAAAGTTTGTATCCATATACAGTGGGTTGCGTGCGTGATGTACGCGGTGGTGTGAGGGCGTGAGAATGAACTTACCGAGGAAACCAAAACGTGCATCCTTCATGAAGTTTTCGCCGACATGAATAAATCCACCCCACGTACCATCGATGAACATGATGGCGAACAGCATGACAGGAGGGACCCCAGCCAGAATGCAAATCGACGTCCGGATCAAATCAGCGTAAGGTCCTTCCAAAAAAAAGTGGGCATACGTGACCGAGAGATTCATTTGTTCCGGAGCATGGTGAGAGGAGTGCAGGCACCAGAACAATCTTACCTTATGGGCCAGGTAATGATATATAAAGTGCGCAAACTCCCATACAATATAGCCGTAGATAAACCAATACCAGGTAAGGGAAACAGGTATCAATGCATATGGCGAGAACAAGCCTACACAATAAGCGACCACGCCGAGCGAAATAAATTTCCCTACGATGCGATTGAATACATAAATGAAAAACGGAATCTTGTATTCGGATCTGTTGAAATTTTTATGCGCAAATGCCAGCAGCATTTCGATGATGACAATGAATGGAATAAGCGGCGAAAGAACGGCCTGGATTCCTTTCCAGGTACGCAATGTGGTATAGTCGCCAGATCGAACAATTTCTACCGCTTCGTTTATCGAAAAGAAGCCAAAAATCTCATCCCGTAGTGTTTCCAGTATCTCCACTATATCCTGTTTTTTGAAAGGTTAACTTAGCAAATTTTTTGGATAAGCGAAAAGCTGCGAGACGCTTTGAACGTGCGTGATACGAAACAAAATTAATTTAGAATCGGAGACTAT
>CAMLER010000314.1 GCA_946478915.1 uncultured Chryseolinea sp. | reverse complement strand
GATCTTGTATTTGAAGAAGTCGGAAGAAAACCTGGTGCAGGTACTTCAAAGATTCCCCATTCGTACTCAATGATTGATCAGTCCCCCTATGAAGGGGTATCCTATTACCGGCTTAAACAAACGGACTTCGACGGCACGAGCACCTACTCGGATACCAAATACATGTTCATCGAAGACACAAAAAAACAACTAGCCATATTTCCGAATCCCAATGAAGGGAATCAAATTAAAATTGCCTTTGGCAATAGAAAATTTAACTTAAGTCATATTGCCGTATTAAATCAGCAAGGCCGAATTATCGAGACGTCATATTCAAGCAGCAATGACTTGCAAGAATATTCAATTGAGCTTAAACAAAAATTATCACCTGGCCTTTACATGGTGAAAGTCCACTATAACGGCAAGGATGAGTTTGTAAAGCTCATGGTACACTAGCTTAGCAGTTATCCTACCGCAGAAAACCTCAGGTAAGCGGTGAAACAGGAGAATTCACCAACCAAAACCGCTATCTTTCCAGCTTACTTTTTCACATGCGCTATCTCATACTTTTTGGCGTCGGATTAACTATAATACTGGCGTGTACAAAAAAGCCAGTTAAGGAATTTGATGTAATTATTCGCGGTGGTAACATCTACGATGGTACGGGTTCACCTCATTTTGCCGGTGACATTGCCCTTCAATCCGATACCATCGCAGCAATGGGAGATCTTTCCGATGCAAAAGGAAAAAAAGAAATCAATGCCAAAGGATTGGCTGTCGCTCCCGGCTTTATCAATATGTTAAGCTGGGCAGATCGAAGCTTACTCATGGACGGACGCGGCGTGAGTGATATCAAACAAGGTATTACACTAGAAGTATTTGGAGAAGGGTGGTCGCCGGGGCCAGTGAAACGAAAACCTACTGCGAAACCGGTGGATAGTCTGTGGACTACGCTGGGCGGCTATTTCCAATACCTTCTGAAAAAAGGCGTTAGCCCAAACGTTGCATCATTTGTGGGAGCGACATCCATCAGGATACACGAGCTCGGGCATGAAGATCGTCCACCCAATGAACAGGAGTTGTCACGAATGAAAAATTTGGTTCGCCAAGCAATGGAGGAAGGCGCAATGGGCCTCGGTTCCTCGCTGATCTATGCCCCAGCTGACTATGCATCAACAGAAGAGCTCATTGAGCTTGCTAAGGTCGCGTCCGAACACGGAGGTATGTATATAACCCACATGCGTAGCGAAAGCGACAATATTTTAGGAGCACTTAACGAAACGTTCAGAATATCAAAGGAGGCCAATATTCATTCAGAAATTTATCACCTGAAAATTAATCACGCGCGGAACTGGAATAAGGTGGATACCGTAATTGCAAAAATAGATAGCGCTCAAAGGGCTGGTCTTCGGATTACGGCTAATATGTATACCTATCAGGCAAGCGCTACTGGACTAACGGCCCGGCTACCTACCTGGGTACAGGAAGGCGGTGCTGTCGCCATGCGAAAGAGGTTGAGAAACCCTGCAGTGCGAAAACGTGTGCTTGATGAAATGCGGTTGGGAATCCCTACAAAAAATTCTGACCCGAAGGACGTGATGCTTCTCGGTTTTCGTCTTGATTCACTTAACAAACTTTATCGGGGAAAACGCCTTGATGAAGTGGCGCGGATGCACGGTAAGGACGCAGACCAGACGGTGTTGGATCTTATCATAAGAGATAAGTCTACGATTGCGGCGATATACTTTCTGATATCAGAAGATAATATAAAAAAGATGCTCGCCCTCCCTTACGTCAGCTTTGGATCTGACGCAGCAGCAATGTCGGATGCTGAAATTTTCTCGGAGTGGGGTACGCATCCCAGGGCGTATGGGACATTCGCAAGGTTCTTAGGCAAATATGTTCGCGAAGAAAAAGTGGTCTCTCTCCAGGAAGGTATCAGACGACTGACCAGTCTGCCTGCCGCCAATTTGAAGCTTAATAAAAGGGGTAAACTTTCTCCAGGTAGTTTCGCCGACGTGGTCATTTTTAATGCAGATTCAATCCGTGACAAGGCAACCTTTGATAGTCCGAAGGAATATGCCGAAGGTGTAGAACATGTCTTTATCAACGGAGTACAGGTTCTCGAAAATGGCGATCACACAGGCGCCAAGCCGGGCAGGTTTCTGAAGGGCCCGGGTTGGAAAAAATAAAACCGGTTAGCATCAATGTAAGGTTACCACCGGAAACCAATTTTCCCTGCATTTTATAAGCTCTATCTTTTAGTTTACATGACTTGAGTGTAGGGAAAAGCGTATTGACCGCATGAGCAAATATTTTATTACCGTTTATCTGATTTTAAGTGTGTTCGTCGGCAATGCGCAAGACTTCAAGGCGCTGGTAGCTGCGGGTGAAAAACACTATGGCAAAAAGGACTACAAGAATGCTCTCGCGTCATATCTAGCGGCCCAGGAAATCAATCCTGATGATGCGTATCTTAACTTCAAGATTGGACAAACTTATTTATACTCAGAAACTAAATCAAAAGCAGCGACTTACATTGATAAAGCGTACCGCCTCAATCCAGCTGTAAATCCCGACATTGACTACCACCTTGGTATCGCTTTTCAAAATACAAACTCATTCAAACTTGCCATTGAACACTTCGAACGTTTCAAGAAAAAGAGGCAAAACCTCGCCAGTATTGCGGATGAAAAAATCGCCGAATGCCAGGTGGCAGATTCGCTGTCACAAAATGAGTTGAATGTCATTATTGAAAATCTCGGCGCAGGAGTAAATACGCCCTACAATGATTACTCTCCCATCATCTCTGCAGATGGAAACACATTAATTTTTACCTCAAACCGAACAGATGATCCGGCAAGAGCAAAAGCAAATGCGAACTTCGAAGACATTTTTGTGAGCTATAAATCGAATAACACATGGTCGGCACCAAAACCGATAAGTCCAAACGTAAATATTAAATACAACGACGCTGCTGCCTCGTTGTCTCCGGACGGAAAGACCCTATTCCTTTACTACGAAGAAGGAGAAGGAGATATCTATACCTCTACGCGCAACGGCGATGAATGGACCACGCCCAAAGCATTGAATAAAAATATAAACACAGCAATGTTTTTTGAAACGTGTGCAAGCATAACAGCAGATGGAAAAACTCTATTTTTTGCCAGCAACCGTCCCGGCGGATTCGGAGAATTGGATATTTACATGAGCAAACTTGACGGTAAGGGCGACTGGGGTAAGGCGGTTAACCTGGGACCAGTCATCAATACAGCGAACAACGAGGACTCGCCCTTTATACATCATGACGGCGTTACCCTTTATTTTTCTTCTGACGGGCATCCGCGACTGGGTAACAGCGACATTTTTGTTACGGAGTTTGTCAACAATAAATGGAAGAAACCAGAAAACATGGGGTACCCGCTCAACTCGTGGGAATATGATGGGTTCTTTACTCTCTCACCCGATAAAAAGAAAGGCTACTTTTCCACTGCAAAAGAAGGTGGCCTTGGTGATGCCGATATTTATTCCATTACATTTCTCGAGCCGAAATACAAACCGAAACCCAAGCCGGTTGAAAAGCCGAATATAGTGGCCGCAAAGCCTGAAATTCCCAAGCATGAGGAATTTGTAGACGCTCAAATTGAAGTGCATAAAATGGCAAAGGTTGTCACACTCCTTAAAGGAAAAGTGATCGACGAAACCAACGCTTCTCCCCTGTCTGCTGTAATTTCATTGGTAGATAATGTCACCAACAAGGTGATAACTAAATTGAGTTCGGATCCGGCAACGGGAGAATTTGAGCTTGTCATTCCTCATGGCGGAAACTACGGGGTGGCTACACAAAAGGCAGGGTACCTGTTCAATTCCATCAACTTCAATGTTCCTCAATTCGCGGAGTATCAGGAAATCGATACCCATATCATCATGGTCAAGGCAGAAGTCGGCTCTAAAGTTGTTTTGCGAAACGTGTTCTTCGACACCGGAAAATCCGACCTGAAAAAAGAATCGATTGCAGAGGTTGAGAACATTCGTGATCTTCTCGCCCGGGATAGCCACCTGCGCGTCCAGATCAACGGTCATACCGACAATCTGGGGAATGTCGCCTCCAACAAAGCACTCTCATTAAAGCGTGCATCCGCCGTTGTGAATTACCTTGTCCAAAATGGCATCGCAGCAAACCGATTGTCCGCCAAAGGCTATGGATCTGAAAGACCCATTGTGTCGAACGACGACGAAGAAGGTGGACGAGAGATCAATCGGCGAACGGAGATTGAGATTATTAAATAGTTATCCGTTATCCGTCCCGATGGCTATCGGGATTCGTTATCCGGTCCGATAGCTTCGGAATCCGTTATCTGTTATCAGTTATCCGAGCGCTACTTCCTATTGCTTACATAATAGCCTTTTTCTTTTCGTTATCCGTATCGATAATCTGGTTTTTGCCTTTTATTATGATTTGGAATACAAGCAATAACCATTCGTATGTTGATTGGGTTAGGAGGTGAAAGCACAGGTATATGCGGTTTAAAGATAGAATCCAGGTGATCACTGCTGCATCAATTCTTGGTCTGAGGCCAACTGGAGTTGAGGAGTTGGCCTCAACTCTTTTAGCAAAGGGATTGATATCGAAGATTGATGCTGCCGGAACGATTGTCGAAGTGCCTACACTAAATCATTTATATGACACAGATCGACCCTCTGGACATATCTTGAACGTCAGAGCACTTGAGCAATTTTCTATTTCCCTCAGCAACACCATTCAATCGCATGCCTCGAAAAACAAATTCCTTTTAGTACTGGGAGGCGATTGCAGCATTCTTATCGGCGTAATGCATGGGCTAAAACAAAAAGGAACATATGGTCTGTTCTTTGTTGACGGTCACGCTGACTTTTATAGTCCCGAAACATCATCGACAGGCGAAGCAGCTGACATGGACCTTGCATTAGTTACAGGCGCCGGCCCGGAAACTTTGACCAACATAAACGGTGCTCGTCCGTACGTAAGGCAAGAAAATGTCGTTCACATCGGACAGCGAGACATTGACGAAACTTTGCATTACAACTCACCAGATATACGTGATACACACATAAAATGCTTTGATGCAATTTTTATTCGCGAGCAGGGAGTACAGTGCACCGTTTATGCAATTAGAGAAAAGTTTAAGAGTACCGCCATGAATGGTTTCTGGATTCACTTTGACACGGATGTGATTGAAGATAGTAGCAATCCAGCAGTTGACTATCGCATGCCAGGAGGCGTATCCATTAGCGAATGTCAACAAATCCTGTCTCATCTTATTTCAACATATAATGTGGTTGGGATGACTGTAAGCATCTATAATCCCAAACTTGACCAGCATGGAAAAGTTGCCGGAATGTTAGTTAACCTGCTTGCTGAAGTGTTACATTGATGTCTTTAATTAAACTTTTAGATTTACCATGTATTAAAACGATATGCGATTCCTATATGCTTTAATTGTGCTACCGGCTCTAATAGCGATGAATAATGTTCAGGCGCAAACTTTAGTTGACGAAATAAGGATTGCTGAAGGTATTTCGGTCATTAAATTGAAAAACAATCTTTATCAACACATATCTGATTTTGAGTATCAGTCCACTATAGTGAAGTGCAATGGACTAATTTATATTAATGAAGGTGAAGCAATTATTTGTGATACTCCGACTAACGATGAATACTCAGCACAACTGTTATCATGGTTCAAGACGGCGCATCCAGGCGTGACGATTAAAGCCATTATTGTAAATCATTTTCATGAAGACTGCCTGGGAGGCCTCAAGGAATTTCATAAAGCGGGAATCAAATCGTATGGCCACAAGCTTGGCCCAGAGTTGATGAAACAAAAAGGGGATTTGCACGACGTTCCACAATTTCTATTTGAAAAAGAATTAGTGCTGCAAGTGGGTAAGTCCAAAATTCACAACTTCTATCCCGGCGAAGCGCATACCCGTGACAACATTATCACATGGATTCCAGAGGAAGCAACAATTTTCGGAGGCTGTATGGTTAAAGCCGTAGATGCTGCAAAGGGAAACCTCGGCTGATGCTAATGTCAAAGCATGGCCGACAACTATCAAAAATGTAAAATCTACCTTTCCCGGCGCAACATTGATAATTCCGGGACATGGCGACATTGGAGGGCAAGAGTTGTTAGACTATACAATTAAATTGTTTGAGTAAGGTTTAAAGTTTAAAGGTTTGAGGTTTGAGGTTGCACTCGAAGATGGTGAGTGCGTGATTTGCGATTCTTTTGTGTTTCTCCGATTAGACCAATAATGAGGTATTTATCGAATACGGGAAACGGATGCAATGATGAGTACG
>CAMLER010000313.1 GCA_946478915.1 uncultured Chryseolinea sp. | reverse complement strand
GAAAGATATTTTAGTTATTAGTCCTACTTTGTCAGCTTACACATTTACATAATAAAGGATTGATGAAATACAAGGTCACGACGGGCACAAAGCCCCACAACGGGCACGGCGAGAACTGCGTCGTGTTCGTGGTGCCTCTCTGTGGTCCTCGTGACCCTCGTTTATTGAGCGGATTGGCAGTAGCCCATACACAATTCACAAGTTGACAAAGTATGATTAACAATTAATGTCGCATAAAACATGAAAATCAAAACAACAGCCCTAATACTCGTCGCGGCATTCGCGTGGTGCAGCGCGTGTGCTCAGTCTAAACCGACAGTGGTATTTGTGACTGGTGATCACGAGTACAGCAGCGAGGCAACGATGCCCCTACTTGCGGACGCACTGAAAGAAATGTACGGCATGAATGTGAAGGTGCTGAAAGCTTACCCTGACCACAATGCTGAAGAAAATATCCCTGGCCTGGAAGCTCTCAAAGATGCTGACCTTGCCGTGTTCTACCTTCGCTGGAGAAGGCTGCCGGAAGACCAGATAAAATACATCGACGATTACCTTAAATCGGGTAAGCCTGTAATCGGCCTGCGTACCACTACTCACGCTTTCAATTATCCAAAAGGACACCCGCTGGAGAAATGGAATGCCTTTGGTGAAATGGCCATGGGTTCCCCTCCGGGCTGGGGCGGTCCGGCCGGACATACGCATTGCGGACATGAATGCAGCACAGATGTTTCGATCATTAAAGAAAATGCACAGCATCCCATCCTGACAGGAGTCGATCCTGCGTTCCACGTGCGGTCATGGCTGTATAAAGTATTGCCAAATTTTCCTGCAAAAGGTTCTAAATGGTTGTTGATGGGAAAAGCTGTTAATCCTGACAAAGCGGGGTTTGAAGATAATCCAGTAGCCTGGACGTGGCAAACAGCTGCTGGTGGGAAAGTATTTGCCACCACTATGGGACACCCAGCAGATTTCGATGTTGAAGCATTCCAACGGCTTATGATAAACGCAATCCATTGGACCCTCGATAAGCCTGTTCCAAAAAATTGGAAAGGGAAGATCAGCTTTAATGTACCATATAGAGAATAATGTGACCATCACCTCTGCAAAGATTTGTTTGTATATAATGCGTTCTGATTAGGGCCCCGGGAATTCACGACAATGTATCATTCGACAAGAAAAAACCTCCACAAAACAATCGGGCACATCCTGATCATTTTGATTGCATTTCTTAGCTGGCAATGCACCAAGACGAAGTCCTCATCAAGCCAGGTTACCCTGAAAAAGAACTCGCGAATTATACTTATTGGAAACAACCTCGGATCGAGGATGATGAACTTTGGTCATTTTGAAACGGAAATGCACGTTCGATATCCCGATAGTTTATTGTTCATCCGAAATATGTGTGATGGAGGGAATACGCCAGGGTTTAGACCACATGCCGCCCGGGTGTCACCGTGGGCTTTTCCGGGCGCTGAAAAATTTCAGACAGAACTCGCCAATTATTCGGATAGTCAGGGGCATTTTGATACGGAAGATGAATGGCTTACCCGACTAAAAGCCGACATTATTATTGCCTTCTTTGGGTACAACGAATCATTTCAAGGGCAGTCAGGATTGCAGAATTACAAAAATGAGCTGGATGCATTCATCAAGCATACTCTCAACCAGGAATATAATGGCAAAACAGCGCCAAGCCTTGTATTAGTATCCCCAATCGCTTTCGAAGATCTGTCGGAAAAAATTGATCTGCCCGACGGCAAAACCGAGAATGCCAACCTTAAACTATATGCAGACGCGATGAGAGAGGTTGCCGGCGCCAATAAAGTAGCGTTTGTAGATGTCTTTACACCTTCTAGCCAATGGTTTCAGTCAGCCAGTGAGCCACTTACGATAGACGGTTCTCAGCTGACGGATAATGGATATGAAAAGTTATCAAAGGTTTTGGCGGATGAAATATTCGGTGCCGTTAATAGCGCAGCTGAAAACCACAGGCAACTAATTAAGGAAGCAGTTTTGGAAAAGAACTGGATGTGGCATAATGACTTCAAAATTCCGAATGGCGTCCACGTATATGGACGGCGTTACAATCCATTCGGACCAGAAAATTATCCTTTTGAAATTGAGAAGATCAGGGAGATGACGGCTATCCGTGACCAGGCTATCTGGCAGGCTGCCAAGGGACAAAAAATGGATGTCGCGGAAGCAGATAAAAAAACAAAGCAACTGCCGGAAGTGAAGACCAATTACAATCCAGAGAAAAATGGAAGTCTGCAATACCTTTACGGGGAGGATGCGGTTAGCAAATTAAAGGTAGCACCTGGCTATAAGATTGAGCTGTTTGCTTCAGAAAAAGAGTTTCCGGATCTGGCTAAACCGTCACAGATTGCGTTCGACAATAAAGGTCGTCTCTGGGTGGCTACCATGCCCAGTTATCCGCACTACAAGCCGGGAGATCAAAAACCAAATGACAAGCTTATCATTTTAGAGGACACGAATTCGGACGGCAAAGCAGACAAGCTGATTGTATTTGCAGACGGACTGCATCTTCCCAATGGATTCGAAATAGCTCCCGAAGGAGTTTACGTTTCACAGGGTACAAACTTTATGTTGTTCACCGACACAGATGGTGACGATAAGGCGGATAAAAAGGAAATCGTACTCAGTGGATTTGACGATCACGACACACATCATGAGATACACGCCTACAGTGCTGACCCATCAGGTGCTATCTACATGGGTGAAGGCGTTTTCCTCCATACAAATGTAGAAACATCGTATGGGCCGGTTCGCGCTACCAATGGCGGCTTTTACAGGTATAATCCCGCGCGCCGTAAACTTGAACGAACAGCCCAGCTCGCAATACCTAACCCTTGGGGTATTGCTTTTGATGACTGGGGCCAAAACTTCTTCGCAGAAACATCGAGTCCTGATGTTCGTTGGATGATGCCCGGAAGTATTTTACCGAGATATGGAGTATCATCGCCTAAATCAAAAAATCTGATAGAGGAAAAGCACAGAGTACGCCCCACGTCAGGGCTGGAATTCGTTTCGAGCCGGCATTTTCCTGATGAAGTCCAGGGTGACTTTCTCATCAACAACACGATCGGTTTCCTCGGCACAAAAATGCATTCGCTGGTAGATGATGGTACTGGCTACAATAGCAAACATCGACTTGATCTCATAAAGTCGGATGATAAGAATTTCAGACCAGTAGATCTTGAATTTGCGCCCGACGGATCTCTTTATATCGCAGACTGGCATAACGTCCTGATCGGACACATGCAGCATAGCGCGCGTGACCCTCTTCGAGATCATGCCCACGGAAGAATTTATCGTGTCACATATCCTTCGCGCCCGCTTGTTGAGCCGGCGGTAGTGGCGGGCGCAAGTATTGAAACACTTTTGGATAATTTGAAGCTTCCCGAATACAGGACACGCTATCGGACGCGCCGCGAATTGAGGGGACGAAATGTTCCTGAAATTTCATCGCAACTGGCTGGCTGGATAAATAAGCTGGACAAGAACGATCCAAAATACGAACACCATTTACTAGAAGCCTTATGGGTATCGTGGGGAATCAACAAAGTAGATCAGGATTTGCTTAGACAGTTGCTTGGCGCAAAAGATTATCGCGTAAGGTCAGCCGCAGTCCGGGTATTGAGATATACCGGACATCAGGTGAAAGATCAAAAAGAATTGTTGACGCAGGCAGCGAAAGACAACCATGGCCGTGTGCGATTAGAAGCAATAGTCGCGGCATCGTGGCTGAACAATGAGGACGGCATGGCTATACTCAATGAAGCAAGTAAGCTGCCACTCGATGAGTGGATGGCACCTGCGTATGAGGCAGCCGTTGCTCACATAAATGGACGATCCGTGGAGGAGAAAAAAGAGGAAGCGGTTACCACTCATCTCAAGGGAAAAGATCTGGATCTATTTTTAAAAGGAAAAGCAATTTACAGTCGTGAAGGATACTGCAACACCTGCCATCAACCTGACGGAGCAGGCCTGTCTGCGTCGGGCTTCCCTCCTCTTGCTGGCACCCCATGGGTAACCGGTAATGAGGAACGTCTCATTAAAATTACTCTTAAAGGGTTGCAAGGTCCCATCGAAGTTCTGGGCCAAAAATATGCTGGTCAGGTACCGATGACGCCCTTCGCCGGCTTACTCAATGATGAAGAGATTGCGGCAGTCCTCACTTACGTCCGAAATTCATTTGGCAACCGGGCTTCGGCAATCGATGCTGGGCAAGTGAAAAAAGTACGGGATGCTACAAAGAACAAAACTAATTTCTATACGACGGAAGAATTGCTTCAGCAGCATCCAATTGAAAAATAAAGAAGTTTGAAATTACTGGGAGAGTCTGTTAAACATCAAAGTATTGTACGATGATAAAAGTAGGATTTAATGTGTTGGCATGGACCGCTGACGTTTCTGATAAACTGTTTCCAATTGCGGATCGACTAAAGCAAATCGGCTATGATGGCGTTGAATGTTTTGTGGGCTCTACTGATGCGGCCGCATACAAACGCTTTGGTGATTATACTCGATCGATCGCTTTGGAAACTACAACCGTAACGGTGATGAATCAGGAATCGAACCCGGTTGATTCCTCGGCCATTGTCAGGGCCAAAGCATTGGATCGCTTGAGGTGGGCCATCGATCGAAGTCACGACATGCGCGCCAGCGTGTTGTGCGGACCTATGCATTCCGCCCATGCCGTATTTTCTCGTTTGCCACCGCAGGAAAAGGAATACGAGTGGTGCGCAGAAGTACTCCGCGCTGCTGGAGATTATGCGGATCAGGCTAACATTACCCTTGCCCTGGAGGCGCTCAATCGCTTTGAATGCTACCTGTGTAACACGATGGATCAATTAAAGTATCTGGTTACAAAAACAAATCATCCCAGGGTGAAAGCTATGTACGACACACATCACTCCAATATCGAAGAAAAGAAAATACCAGCAGCCCTTGAGACGATCGCGCCCGTGCTGCATCACGTCCATATCAGCGAAAACGACAGGGGCACACCAGGAGATGGGCATGTACTTTGGGATGACACCTATTCGACGCTATCGAAAACAGAATATAATGGATGGCTAACGATCGAGGCATTTTCACGAAACGACCCTGATTTTGCGAATGCGATCAATGTGTGGAGAGAATATTCGGCCCCTTGGGAAATTGCAGAAAAGGGTCATTCGTTCATCAGACAAATGTGTAAGGCTCACGGATTAGTATGAATGAGAAAGGGAATCCACCATTAAACTAACCTGATCGGCCACGGATTTGCCCGGCCAGCAATCGTTCTCTCCCACCGTGTTTTAAATGTACGATACAATGGCGAATACTACATCTATGTTTAATTGTGCGTAAAAATTCTGATCACCCTTAAAAATTGTCATTTGAAAAAATGTCTACTCCTCCCTTTGATGATTATCACATTTTTCGCCAGCAGTCAGCATATCCAGATTACCGATAAGCAGAAAAAAGATCTCGCAACCCTTATCGATAAGTATTCCGAGGCCAGAGAAAACAGGGATACCGTTTTGCTAAAAAATATATTAACCGACGACATCGACCAGTTGGTATCAACGGGCGAATGGAGAAACGGTCTCGAAGTGGCCGTCAAAGGAATGTTAAGAAGTTCAGCGAGCACGCCGGGATCCAGGACGTTAGCAGTTGACAAGATCAAGATGCTAAGTGCTACCAGTGCCATCATTGACTGCCGTTATGAAATAAAAAATGCTGACGGCTCTATGCGAAAGATGTGGAGCTCTTTCATCGCCGTGTTAGTTAAGGGTGAATGGAGGATTAGTGCGATTAGGAATATGTTGCCCTCCGGGGAATAGGTTTAACGTTCAAAGTTTGAAGTTCAAAGTTTCGAGCGCGATCGGGAGTGCGAGGTAATAAAGATTCTACGCACGCCCCGGGGACTTGAACCTTGAACATCAAACTTTAAACTTCAAAACCCAATTAATCTAAATCTTCGCACTTAGATAACTAAACGAATTCGTAAGAGTCTCCTCCGGCGTAGGCGTTACATCTCTTTCCAAATAGAAATGGTCGGCACCGGATTTTTTAGCTGCTTCCACGATTGCAGGAATATCAAACACACCCGTTCCAGGATCTGCCATCTTGCCAAACAATGGCATCCATTGGTCCACGCTGCCGCCATCTCCAGAGAAGCGGACAGGTTCCGACGCATCTTTTAAGTGCAGTAGCTTATACCTCCCGGGATGTTTTTTTAGATACTCCACAGGACTTGCGCCGGCGGCCGTCATCCAGAGGAAGCCTGCGTAGAGGATGAGGAGGAGCGCGA
>CAMLER010000312.1 GCA_946478915.1 uncultured Chryseolinea sp. | reverse complement strand
TTATGCCATCTCCTTTGTCTCCGCACCCCAGGCAATTGAATGTGCTGTGGCCATCCAAAAAAAATTGGCGAACACTGTAAGTCAGATAGGGCTTAGGATCGGTTTGCATGCGGGAGATCCGGTAAACAAAAGCGAGTCGATTTTCGGAAACACCATCCGATTAGCTCAATTTCTCTGTGGTATTGGCAAAATAAATCAGATTACAATGTCGTCAGTTGTACGCAGCATGTATAAAGACAATGACTGGAACATAGTAATTGGTGGTAATGATGTGCGCTGGTTGTCCGCGTCGGAAGAACATTTCGTTGATATCCTGCTCGAGACACTAGCCAATCATTGGCAAGATCCGGAATTTGCTATTGCCAATTTCTGCCAGAGCATGTCGATGAGTAAGCCGCAGTTGTACAGAAAGTGTATCGCTGTAACGGGCATGTCGCCCAACACCTTACTGCGTGAATACCGATTGCTTCAATCGCTCAAGCTGCTGCGCAATCAAGATCGTAATATTTCAGAAACTACCTTTGACACAGGCTTCAGCAGCCCATCCTATTTTACCAAATGTTTTCAAAAGCGGTTTGGATTACAGCCCCTCACCTACCTGAAGACCCGGATTTAACCGACGGATTTTTTCCATTCTTTGAATGATTTGTTTTATCCCATGACAGTTGCCTTTGCCACATTTGTCATGTAACAAAACAAACTTCTCCTATGAAAACAACAATAATCATGATTGGTCTGCTCCTGACAATCGGAGCTACCCTCGCCTGTGCACAAACCGCCTCCACAAAAAACAAACAAGCTGAAATTATGAAAACCAAAACCATGAACACCTACGTAATCGAGCGTGAAATCCCCAATGCCGGCCAATTTACTGCAGAAGACCTACAAGGTATTTCACAAAAGTCCTGCGCAGTGCTAAAAGAATTGGGTACAGGTATTGAATGGGTCGAAAGTTATGTTACCGACAGCAAGATCTTTTGTGTTTATCGTGCGGAAAGTGAGGAGATCTTAAGAACTCATGCCATGAAAGGGGGTTTCCCCATTAATAAAATAAATCTTTTATCTACTAAAATCAGCCCGGCCACTGCAACGGCGGCGCTAGTCGACATTAAATAGAATACCATTCCGAAAATCGGATCTATCCAAGAGGTACATATACCAAAACGGCGTTGGAATATGTACCTTTTTGATGTACTCAGATTTTATTAGAGAATGTAAATGAACGACTGCGCATTCATACTAAACTTGTTGCGTTTATGATTCTTCTCCTTAACGAAATGGGAAACGATCGCTTCCGAATACTCTCGTTTACAGGTAAAAAATTTGGGTGACTTGTCGATCTTGTTATTCGCCAGCAAGCCGTTCAGAATCTTCCGATCTCTTGCTCCAATTTCTTGGTTAGTCTTTATTTCCTTCGCGATCGATGCTATGATCTCGTTAATTTCCTCGACTTGTTTTTCAGAAAATTTTGCCATCACTGTGCGTTAAGAATTAGAAAAAACACTGCTATTAAATGGCAATAATAGTGAAATTTATTTCTGTGCAATCCTTTCCCGCGTACAAGGGCTAAATCGCGGAACTGTGTTTTCTATCTCCATTTGATTCGACAGCAAACTTATTTGTATTTGCCATGAGATATTTTTGATGCTGTTTGGGAGAGATTAATATCTTTGCTTCACGCTCTTGCCAACTCAAGCGCGATCTTTATTAATAACTCACCGCGAGCAATTCCTGGCGAAAAAGATGACTTCATCATTTGTCACGAATTCAGTTACAGTATCAGAAGCGCGTCATTGGGTAATTTTATGGACTCTAAGATTCATTAATTAAAATTCACTACTATTTCCGTCGAAATGAGCGGTTCGGGCGTCCATGACGGTGTATACGCACGTCCAGGTATTGCACCTATGTAACAACATTGTTAGTTTAGATGTGCGGAAGGTTTTTCGGGAATGAATGCGAAAATCTACCCAGTTGGGTCGTTTAATCGTTAGATCCATCTTCGTCAAACCGCTGTACGAGGTTATCACATCATCCGATGATTCTAAACGTTTACAATAAATTCAAAGAGGACCCCTCCTACACCAAGCTTGCCGCGGGTGATTTCATGATCCTGGAATATAAATGCCCGATTGATGTAGACAAGCTGCAGGTCTTTCTTGAAACCAACATGATGACCTACGTTGTGGCTGGAAAGAAGGACTGGGTCTGCGGTGACAAAACTTATCACATTAAAGAAGGCGACGCCATATTTCTGAGAAAGGGAGTGTATACCATCCGCCAGTTCCTGGACCAGGACCATTGCGTTCTTGTGTTTTTTATTGAGGATGAATTCATTCGCAATTTTATGCGGGACAATAGGGTAATGACTATTTCGCCAGACAGTGCTCATGAACCCGGCTTTCCAATAGAGGTAGACGAGTCGCTGCAGTCATTGTTCTACAGTATATTTTCCTACATGAAGTTGCGACCCGAAATTCCGCGCAATCTGGTCGAAATAAAATTCAAGGAACTCCTCTTCAATCTCGTTATTAACCCGAAACATCGAAAACTTGTACAATTTTTTTCCTCATTATGTCATCCTGTACAAGCGACTATTAATGAAGTCATGTCAAAAAATTTCCAGTACGATCTTGAACTGGACGAGTTTGCGCGGCTTTGCGGACGGAGTTTATCGACTTTCAAACGAGAATTTAAAAATGTGTACCAGCAAACGCCTGGTAAATGGCTAAACGACAAAAGGCTGGAGTATGCAACCGAGCTACTGCTAAGTTCACACCTCAATATCAATGAAATTGGGTATGAGAGCGGCTTTAAGAATTCCTCCCATTTTACAAAAAGTTTCAAAGAAAAATTTCAGGTGACGCCCACACAGTTCAGGATGACACAACGCAAAAAGCTAAACGCAGAAAGCGTCGCACCGCCATTGTAGATCATTCTTAAGATTGGACTGTCAAACAAAGTTTAATCTTTGTCCGAGTGCGTTTCATCGGTACACCTTTAACTTTTCACGTTTTCTCTTCATTGGGCTTCACAACATATAATTTAGACTTTATAGAACATCGCTGTAAATAAAGACTAATAATCTTTGCCTATGTAAAACTATAAGCACATGGAAACTTTGATAGCCAACACCACAAATTGGAAGCAACTAACCCACAGCATAGGCAAAAACTTCGAAGCCCGCGCAAGTCAATATGACAATGAAGGCAAGTTTGTCTTTGAAAACTATAGCGACCTTAAAGCACTCCGATATTTCTCGGCGGCAATTCCCGAAGAACTGGGAGGCGGAGGAGCAACCCACGCCGAAATGTGCAATATTCTACGAATCCTGGGCACTTACTGTGGATCGACGGCACTTGCATTTTCGATGCACCAGCATCTGGTAGCGGCAACGATATGGCGCCTGAAAAACAAGAATGAAGGATTACCTATTCTCGAAAAAATTGTAAAGGATCAACTGGTGCTTATTAGCACCGGCGCTGGCGATTGGCTGGCATCTAATGGCGAAACGACCAGGGTTAATGGCGGGTTCGTTGTCTCTGCGAAAAAAGCCTTTGCAAGTCAGTCGATATCAGGAGATATCGTCGTAACCAGTGCGCCGTATTTTAATCCTCAGGAAGGATGGCAGGTGTTGCATTTTGCTGTCTCCATGAAAGCAGAAGGTGTCTCAGTTCTGGATGACTGGGATACAATGGGTATGCGGGCTACAGGATCACAGACTATTGTTTTTGATAAGGTATTTGTTCCGGAAGCATCTATCGTTTTAAGCAGACCCCGCAACGGATTTCATGCTGTGTGGGATGTGGCCATTACCGTTGCAATGCCACTAATAATGGCGGTATACATTGGCATCGCGGAGAAGGCTCTTGCTGTCGCCATTGCCATGGGTAAGAAATATCCTCGTAACCAAAATCATCTGCCATACATCATTGGCAAAATGTATAATACGTTGACGAGTGCAGTTACCCAATGGGAGGCGATGGTTGCGCTTACAAATAATATTGATTTCAAGCCTTCAGCAAAAATCACCACCGATATGGTTGCACTTAAATCAAATGTGGCATCCGCATGTATAGACACCGTTCAGCAGGCAATGGATGCCATTGGGGGACAAAGCTTTTATAGGAAGAATACACTTGAACGGCTGTTCCGCGATGTTCAGGGCGCTTCATTCCACCCGATGCCACTTTGGGATCAATACGCATTTACTGGCGAGCGACTTCTCGCAGAATAGTGATAACAAAAAATAACGCAGGGTTGGGCGCGCGACGCTTCTGTTGGGCACGCGCGACGCTTCTCCTCCAATTTTTTGAAAAATATTTGAAAGGCAGGAATGATTTTAACCTTTCCACAGAAACTCCCACTATAATAAGTCCGGAAGAACTGTGATAATCATTTCGCAACGGTAGGGATATTTGCATCATTGCATGGAATAGCTGAATTCGCACACTCATCCGGCTGACCACTCTCCTCAATGATGCGTTTTATACAGTTCAAATTGACAGCATTGTCGCTGCATTTAACTTTTAGGCTGTTGATCATCCCGGTGAGAGCGCGATCAGAAATCTGCCAGCCTAACGGTAATACTGGCCTGAAGCCATCAACACAGGTCGCCGTAGGACGCAACTCAAAAAATCTGCTTTCATGTCGCAGTCTTAGGACTGAATCCGCCTTCGAAGTATTGCCAACCCAATTATTGTACAATGCCTGGAAAGGTGCAGTAAGCTCCACAAGATTTCGCGTCGGGCCAGGGTCATCCGTTTCGGGAACGCTATTGTTTAATGATAAGAAATAAACCCTGAGCTTGTTATAAAGGTACCTGACAGAATCCGTCGACATGTTCTCACCATCGACCGGAAGTTTAATATTTTGGTGCACGGTATCTGCCAGTTTCTGAAATACGCGAAAGATCTCTTCAGCAGTTTCAGCCCCTGAATTTTCTTTGAGTCCTCCGTCAAGGAAGTGATGGGTATCGTCGAGTTTTCCCGCAGGGCTGATAAAAGGAAATCGTGCGCTCAAAAAAGCCCCGGTGCTAAATACGACGCTTTTGTCCCTCAAAACATTGTTAACAACCACAGCGGATTCAAATTGTGCAGTATCGAGCGAGACGGGAGCTAATACTGCTTTCAACCCAGATTCGACATGATAGGTATTGCTAAACAACAAAGGTATCCTGTAATCTGCTTTTCCCGCTGGGTACCACAATGCACTAAACTCACTGCTGTAATGTCCTTCCTGGTCCAAACTGCCCATATGTTTTTCCCAGATCTTTTCGTGCACCCTGGCACGATCGTCAAACCAGCTAATACCCAATGTCGAGAACCATACATCGCGGCCAAACAATCCGATTAACGCGGGCGTGAGAAAATCATTTTGATAGAACCTCTTGACGTGACGCGTTTGAAGGCTGTCCATCATTTGATTTCTTTTCGCTACGGCGAGAACCGACGAACCCACAGTGCCACCGGACGCGCCGGAATATGCCAGGACGTGATTCTGAAACTTATTGTCGGTGACGCTATCGAGATAGCTGACAGACATGCTGGCCCAAGCGGCAGCCCTTATTCCACCACCATATGAATTAATAATAAAAACCGGATATGATCCTTCGCGCCGCAGTATTTCGTCTTTTCTTGCAAGCACCCAGTTGTGCATATAGGCACTAAGTGATGGCAATCTTGATTCAATGTGACGATCGACTTTATTAATATCATGATACGAATTATCAACGACCACTGCAATGACGATGGAAAACACGATAAGGAAGGCAGAAAAGTTTATACTTTTTTTCTTACCCCAAATCATCAGCAGAAAAAATAACAGTGAATAAAATATGATGGCTGTTAATACAATCGGAAGCGTAATAAATCGATAGGGACCATTGGCCGTGACATACGGATAGCAGTTAAATGCGAAGAACAGCAGGGCAGCGCCAGCAACAAATGAAAACATCCAGGTATTGGCCTTCATCCGGTAAAGTTTCTGAAGTGCCCATCCGCGATAGAAATCCTTTCTGTTTCGAACCGACGTAAGCATTATGAAAATGAAAGCTATCGCGTATAAACCAATTGTAAGCAAGCCAAGCTGATTAGCAGAATACTTATTGAAAAAACCCAGTCCTAAAATCACTAATAGCAATAGCATTAAAATCGAATAGTAGAGTCGGGGGGCTTTGTCAAAAAAATTATCAAAGACCCGGTTCTCCATCATCACCAAAAAGAAAGCAATGGAAATGACGAGCAACATAAAAGGATCAATAAAATCTAACGGATAGTGTATCTGAAAAATGGTAAGCGCCTGAAGGATACCGCATGCAGGGA
>CAMLER010000311.1 GCA_946478915.1 uncultured Chryseolinea sp. | reverse complement strand
ATCTGCAGGTTGACAATTCCAATAGGCAATAGCGGCCTCAAGATGATACCTTGATACCTTATCTCCGCTTGCACCGCGCTTAAAAAAGTATCCACCTTTAGCTATGAGATCCGTATTCCATAAACTTTGATCCTGATCCTGATATAAAATTATTTCGCCCTGGCTTGAGATCCGTGCTTCAAATCTTGAAAAGTGGAAACACATGAGGGCCAGTAGTGCATTGACTTCAGGTTTATCAGTGCTTTCATTTTCAATCAACATGGTACAAAGCCGCATGGCTTCCAGGCAAAGGTCCTTTCGTAAAGTTTGGGGCTGGCTGATTGAGTAGTATCCTTCATTAAAAAGGAGATAGATGGTCTTGATCACCGATGGCAGTCTGGCTTCGAGATCTGCATCAGAGAAATTTGTGTTGATATTTTCGTTTCGCAACATCTGCTTGGCCCTAAGCAACCTTTTATTTATAGTTTCTTTGTTAGTAACAAAGGCGTTGGCAATTTCCTCAATTCCAAACCCACAAAGGATTCGGAGGGCAAGTCCTATCTGACCTTCCTGTGGCAGGCGCGGATGACATATAGCAAACATGACGCGCAACTGGCTATCATTTATATTTTGAGGTGAGAGGTCCACATCCCACAAATTTTCACTGTTGTCGGTTTTTAAATCATGGGACATGATTTTGGCAAAGCGATTCTCGCGCTGCAAGAAATTTATAGCTTTGTTCCTCGCAACCTGGTATAGCCATGCCGTTGGACGATCAGGAACACCTTCGATCCCCCAAGATTGAGTCGCTGTCAGGAACGTGTCGCTCGTAATATCTTCAGCAACCTCAAGGTGTTCGAGTCCAAAACGTTTAACCAGAACTGATACTATTTTTCTGTACTCCGTGCGGAACAGATGTGGTATCAGATCGACTGAATTCATACTAAACGTTATTGTGTACCGAAATCACTTTCCGCACCTCCACACTGTTGTCGCCCTGAAGAATAGGACAGGTTCGGCCCATTTCCAAGGCGTCATCAAAATCTTTTGCCCTCACAATAATAAAACCAGCGATGGATTCTTTAACTTCTGCATATGGCCCATCCGTAACGGCGCCGCCGGATTTTATAACCTTACCTTCGGTTGACAATCCCTTCCCTCCCACAAACTTGTTTTGGGCTGCAATTCCGCCAACCCAGTCGCTATACATTTTCATGTACACCTGCATTTGCTCTGGCGAAGGTTGTGCCTCTTTCGTAATGAGGTCAAGGCGCATGATAATAAGATATTCTTCCACTCTATTAATTTTATAATTATACCATTGGTTTATAAGTAAGCAAGACTACTCCACTACGAAATATTCTTGAATCACTAAGCTTTAGGTTCAGTGTCCGAGCCAGGTCCTTAAATATTGACGTGCCTTTTCCGAGCGCGACGGGATCAATCATGAATTGAAAAACGTCAACTAATCCGGCATCTGCAAGTTGTCTAACGACGGAACCGCTTCCCAGTACTGTAATGTCTTTCTCGCCCGTATGTTTTAAGTTTTTGACTTCTTCTATTGCGTTCTTATTGATGATCCGGGTATTATTCCATGTGGCTGTTTTCAATGAATTGGACAACACTACTTTCTGTGATTTATTCATTCCGTCAGCAACGCCTGGATTGTCCTTCATGCCCTGTTCAGTTGGCCAATAACTAGCCATCATTTCATAAGTCTTCCTGCCAAAAAGCAATGTGCTTTCGGTTTGTGCCCCTTCAGAGGCAAAGTCAGCCTCTTCGCCGCCATGTCTGTGCCAGCTGATGTCTTCATTCAACCCTTTGTAATATCCATCAAGGGTCAGAAAGTTGAATACGCTCAATGTTTTCATACTATTTTCATTTTGATTTGAAATTATATATCAATGACAAGCGGGATTATCCATATTGGACAGCATAATTAAAATTTCTTTCGATTCTGATTTTTTCCCTTGCAAATTTGCAACAAACATTGTGTAATGCGTTGACCTTATTTGGCTTGCTGTGCACCGGCTATTGGGAATTTTTGCTGTCCAGGACTTCTATTCTATTAACAGAAAAACTATGGATCCTCTTGTTAAAATCTTTCTTTTGCTAACAACATTTTTGATGGCCCTTATTGCGGGCTTGTTTTACTCCTTTTCTTGCTCGGTAAACCCCGGGTTGCATCGGCTATCAGACAGCGAATATATTAAGGCCATGAAATCGATCAACCGCGCCATATTAAACCCTCTGTTCTTTGCGAGTTTTATTGGGACACTGATAGTCACTCCGGGAACTACGGCATTGTATCTCAGGAATGTGGGAGCGGATGGTTCCTTTTACATGTTGCTATTCGCATCAATCATTTACTTTATGGGTGTCTTTGGCGTAACTGTTCTCGGAAATGTTCCACTCAACAATGCACTGGACTCCATCGAGTTCACAAACTTACCGCACAGGGAGATAAGGTCACGAAGGCTTGGGTTTGAAATTCCATGGAACAGACTTCATACTACCAGGACTATTGCGAATTTGGTATCATTGCTGCTGGTAGTAGGGGCTCTCGTATTTAGAATCAAATAGCGGCATAATCAAGACATTTGGTCGTTGTCTTTGGAGGATACCTATTCAGACTTTATTTTGGTGATAATATCAATTTATATGACAACATCCGCCCGCCTCTGCCTGTATGCTACATTGATTGTCGTCTGGGGAGGATGCAGCCAAAAAAAGAATGACATGAGTGAAGCACAATCTTCAGATACCATCCCAACAGCATTTAGCTTTCAGGAGGACGTTGATTTTTTGAAAAAGTTTATCGACATCATGATACTCCAGGATTCGTCGGCACGCGGTAAAGTCGCAGTATCGGCAGCGTTGCAAGGTCGCGTTATGACCAGTACATCTGAGGAGGATACCGGTAGTAGTTACGGGTGGATCAACAGGGAAGCTTTCACGTCCGGAGATACGTCGGAGCACATGAACGCCTATGGGGGAGAAGATAGAATCTGGCTTGGACCGGAGGGTGGCCAGTTTTCAATATACTTTAGTAAGGGAAAAGAATTCAAACTTGACAACTGGTTTGTGCCGCGCGTTATTGATCTGGATCCTTATGAAGTTTCGTCATCAACGACTAACGAAGCAGTGTTTACGAAATCCACGGAGCTTACAAATTATTCCGGCACTGTTTTTAATGTCGGACTGAAGCGAACCATCAGAATTTTTGGAACTAACGAAGCGCTAAAGAAATTGAACCTTGGTAATGGGGTAAAAAACATTTCCACGGTTGCATTTGAAAGCATAAACGAGTTGAAAAATAACGGTAAGGATACCTGGAGAAAAGAAACGGGACTTTTGTCACTTTGGATACTGGGAATGTTCAACCCGTCCCCAGGCGCCGTAATTATTATTCCTTATCAAGGGGAAAAAAGTGAACTGAGACAAATTGTGAACGATAGTTACTTCGGAAGGATCCCCGATGATCGCCTTAAACTGGTGGGAAAGACCATCTTCTTTAAGGCGGATGGCGAATATCGCAGCAAGATCGGAATGCTGCCTGAGAATGCGCCAGAATATCTAGGCAGTTATGACTCGAACAACAGCGTTTTAACGGTGGTTAAATACAATAAGCCAGATAATGAATTGGATTATGTAAACTCGATGTGGGAAATACAAAAAGAGCCATATCGCGGTGATGCTATTAATGCGTATAACGATGGGCCACCTGCGCCAGGAGCCAAACCGTTGGGACCTTTTTTTGAACTTGAAACGTCTTCATCTGCAAGGGAACTTAAGCCTGGCGAATCAATCATCCATACGCATGCTACGTTTCATTTTAAAGGGACGGAAGAGGAACTCGATCCCATCATAAAAAAACTCTTCAATATCTCGATTGAGGACGCTAAAAACGCCTTCTGATTTCCTTTTTTTTACACTGAAAAAATTAAATTCCTTGAGCGGGTGGATATACCGTTGAATGAACGTTTTGTCAATGTAAAAAATGGTGACTACGGCGTAAAATATTACATAAATATGTTGACTTTAAAGTGAGATTGTTCGAACTTTTTAAAATTAAAACAAGTCATTATTGATTTCAAAAATATCATCAGTCCCTGCGAATGCGGGCGCGCCAGTATCTTGAGGGTTAGATTCGTTGTATGCACACTTAACGGAAGGGAATGAAAAGTAAACTGAGGATTTTAATGTTAGAGGATGAGCGGGATGATGCCGAGTTGATCAGTAGATCGATGATCAAATCGGGGATGTCTTTTGTGAGTAAACGAGTCGATACCAAACATGATTTCTCAGAGGCATTGACGCAGTTTAGTCCGGATGTGATCCTTTCTGACCATTCTTTACCACAATTCAATTCTTTGGAAGCATTGAAAGTATGCAAGCAAAAAGGCTTTTCAATACCGTTTATCCTTGTAACGGGAACGGTATCGGAAGAATTTGCGGTCACATGTTTGAAAGAGGGCGCTGATGACTACTTGCTGAAATCAAATCTTATGCGCCTTCCGGTTGCCATACAGAATGCAGTCAGGCAACGGGAGCTGCAGGAACAACGCAAGAATGCTGAAGCCGAGTTGCGAATTCAAAATGAGGAGCTGGTAAAAATCAATCAGGAGATGGATAGCTTTATCTACAGTGTATCCCATAATCTCCGTGCGCCATTGATGTCTGTATTGGGATTGGTTGATCTTGCGAGCCGCGAAGACATGGATCGTGGAAGCTATTTCCAGGATTATTTTTCCATGATGAACCATAGCATCGCAAAGTTGGATGACACACTTAAAGAAATCCTGGATTATTCAAGAAACTCACGACAGCAAATTGTTCATCAAAAAATTGATTTCAGGACATTGATTGAAGGAATTCTTGACCGGTTGAAATATCTTGAAGGTTATGAGATGATGCAAACTAATATTACCATCAAGGCTGATGGTGCATTCTATTCCGACGACTACAGACTAACCGTTATCATGAACAATCTTTTGTCAAATTCGATAAACTATAAAGATATTGGCAAAGAAAAATGCATTCTTAATATCAGTGTTCTGATCACAAAAGAAAAAGCATTGATCTCCATCGAGGATAATGGTATCGGGATTCCTGAGGAATTTAAACCCAAGATATTCAATATGTTTTTCCGTGGCACCGTGAAGAGTAAAGGTGCGGGGCTTGGACTCTACATTGTCAGGGAGACGGTAAACAAACTCAATGGAAGAATCAACATTAACTCATCGTTCGGAATTGGAACCACTGTTGAATTAAGCTTACCCAACCACACTGGTTAGATTTTTAGCGAAACGTTGTGATTATGTTATTTGATAATTATTACTCTGGTTGGTATGCGTTCGATAAACCGAACTATCAACAAGATTAAAGGATGTGATCTTTTCGATCGTGTGAATCGGACTCTTTCTTAAAACGTGAGATACCCTGTGCGAGGGGAATGTTGACTTCAAAGGTTGTGCCATTGGAAACATTGCTTTCGACCTTGATATTTCCACCCAATAATTCAGCTGCTTTTTTTGTGATCGACAAACCAAGGCCAGTGCCTGCTATGGACTCCGCAGCCCTGCCTCTCAGGAAGGGTTCAAACACTTTGTCCAGCTCATCTGGCGGAATGCCGATGCCCTCGTCGCGGACCGCAATTCGCAAATGTGTGTCGAATGTTCTGACAAAGACATACACGGCGTCGCGGCCTGGAGAAAATTTCATGGCGTTAGTAAGAAGGTTTGCAACGATACTTCTAAGCAATTTTTCGTCTGTTTCAATTTCAGTCAGGGTGTCGTCAGCGCTAATAATAACCTTGTGCGAATTTCCTCTGGATAATGCAGCCTCCTCAGCAACTTTTTCAATAAAAGGCCGAAGGCTTACAGCCGCGAACTTCAAGTCGGCCGCTCCCCAGTCATTCTTGCCATAAGTAAGCACGTCATTCAGCAGCGAAGTCATGTGATCGAGCTGAGCAATGATGTTATCCAGTTTCTTGACTCGCTCATTTTCGTCGATCCGGTCGTTGTAATATTTCAGAAAGTTTGTAGCAAATTGAATCGACGAGAGTGGCGTTCGGAATTCATGCGAAGCAACGGCAACAAATCTGGTTTTCATGTCCACCAGATCTTTTTCCTGTTGTAATGCCCGTCGCAGTTCACGAGTTCGCTCTTCAATTTTGTTCTCGAGGCTTCGTCTGTATTCACTTAGTTCTGTGATATCCTGCCCGACAAAAACGACTCCGAAAGTTTTTCCGTCTGTGGTGAGCTGTGGCGTGCCACTCAATAGACAGTTGAGCACCTTACCCTCTTTGGTTTCAATCTTCGTTTCGTACCTTGAAAGCGACTC
>CAMLER010000310.1 GCA_946478915.1 uncultured Chryseolinea sp. | reverse complement strand
ATAAATTAAAGGCATGTTTTGTTCCAGACATGAGAGGCGGTCAGCATACAGTTGAGGATTATCTTCGCCTGGGACGTATTCCAACTGACTGGGTAGTGCAAAATAGACGAAGTCAGCTGTGTCTTCTTTGAATATCAGTTCCTCCTCAGCAATTGCGACTTCAAGTGAATCCACTACAACCGAATCAGATTGAATTTGACCGAATGCCGCTGATGAAAAAATGATGAACAGAATAAAGAGAAAAATCTTTCTCATAGTGGTCAGTTCATTAGTGCGTTTGAAAAATATAATAATTCCGACTCTTCAAAGTCGTCGGCGATAATTTGCATTCCGATTGGCAGCCCTTGTTTGTCGACACCACATGGGATCGCAATAGCTGGTACACCTGCCACATTAGCTTGAACGGAAAAAAGATCCCCTAAGTACATCTCAAGAGGATTATCGGTATGTTCTCCCAGTTTGAACGCCGTAGTAGGCGTTATGGGCATTATAATGAAATCGTACTGTTTTAAAATTGCTTTGGTCTTATCCCGGATAAGGCGTCTTACTTTTTGTGCTTTGGTATAATAGGCGTCGTAGTAGCTGGCGCTCAGGACAAAGGTTCCAAGCATGATTCGCCGTTGAACTTCTTTGCCGAAGCCTTCCGACCTGCTTTTCTTGTAGAGCGAACTAAGGTCACTTGCCTGATTTGTCCGGTAGCCATACCGTACCCCATCATAGCGCGATAGGTTGGAACTGGCCTCCGCAGTCGCAAGTATGTAATAAGTTGGAAGCACGTATTCCATTAGTGGAAAATCGATCACATCAACGGAGTGGCCACTGCCTCGAATTGCAGTAATCTTATCCTGTATGCTTTTTTTTATTTCGTCCTGCAGTCCCGCTGATTCATCAATCTCTCTCACGTAAGCAACTGTGTATGACTTACCATTTGAATTCTTCAAATTCCTTGAATAAGAAGGCACGGGTTCTTGTGAGACCGTGCTGTCCGATTCGTCGGAGCCCGCTATGGCCTCGAGGACTATAGCGACGTCCTCCACAGATTTTGCAAAAATGCCGATACAGTCGAATGATGATCCATAAGCGATCAATCCGAATCGTGAAATGCGGGAGTAGGTTGGCTTAAGTCCAACCACGCCACAGAAAGCAGCGGGTTGGCGAACTGAGCCGCCTGTATCTGAACCGAGGGAAACACGGCACATGTCGGCCTGGACGGCTACAGCCGAGCCGCCAGATGATCCACCTGGAACACGGGAATTGTCAACATCATTTAACACCGGCCCGAATGCCGAATTTTCATTGGAAGAGCCCATAGCAAACTCATCACAATTTTGTCGGCCGATAATGATTGCATCCTCATCCAGCAACCGCTGAACAGCCGTGCCATTGTATTGAGAAATAAAACTGTCTAGTATTTTACTGCTTGCCTGTAGAGGATGATCCTTGTAAGCCAATACATCCTTCAGGCCGACGATAAGGCCAGCGAGTTTCCCCGCCTTGCCCTCCTTGATTTTTTTATCGATTTCGTGGGCACGTTCGAGCGCTTCATCCTCGTACACACTGAGAAAAGCGTTTAAATGTGCCTTTTGCTTAATGTTGTCCAGGTGACTCTGAACCAGATCCCGAGTAGAAAGAACTCCTTGCTGCAGATCGTGTTGTATATCGCGAAGTGTAGCGTACGTCTTCAACACTTTTTATTTGCTGTCTTCGATTTTTGCTGCGTTGTTAGCGTCCTCGACTTCCTTCTTAACATCTTTTACTGAATCCTTAAATTCTCTGACGCCTTTACCCAGTCCCTTCATGAATTCAGGTATTTTCTTGGCGCCGAAGAACACTAGAACAAATAAGCCTATGAGAAGAATTTCCTGGAATCCAACCCCCTGTAAAAACAATATTGTAGTATTCATGGCAATTGATTTTAATCGAATAACAAAAGTAGGGTAAAAAAGTGTAGGATCAAATGAATCCGTGTCATTGTCTTGACCGGGCTCCACGTATGATATCAGGTCAAAAATGAGGATAAAGCCTGATTTTGACTCGTTTTGTTACATGTTTTTAAGCCAGGCCTGGGGGTCAAGCGCTGTGGTATTCCTGAAGATCTGGAAACGAAGCTCAGAAACACCCTCCTGGTTGGAGAAGATCTTCCCTATTTCCTGGTTGGTTACGACCTTCTGACCGGTTCGAACAAATACTTCTTTTAGACCCGCATAAACCGTGAGGTATTCGCCATGCTTAATGATCACTGTACTTCCCAGACCCTGAATGAAGGCTACTCTTCGTACCTCCCCATCGAAAATCGATTTAACCTTTTCATCTTCTTTAGTCTGAATATTTACGCCATTGTTTTGTTGAACGATCCCTTTCAGAACGGGGTGGTTTTGCCGCCCGAATTTTTGTGAAACGAAGCCCGATGAAACCGGCCACATGAATTTGTTTCGATTCTCTTCAAACGAGTTTGAAAGTACTTCCGATTCTCCTGACTTAGCGCGGGCAGCGCGCTCCATTTCCTCTTTGATGAGATCTTCAATAAGCTTGTCGAGGCGTGCAACAAGTTTCTTTGTGGCTGCCAGATCCTTTCTAAGTTTCTTTTCCTCCCTGGCTAAGGAGTTGACCAAACCGTTTTGTTTCTTTTTCAGATTCGTCAAGTTGTCGTTCTCCTGTACCACCTCCGACAATAGTTTATTTTTTTCTTCACGTCTCGTGCGGATTTCATTCACCTGACCTGACAGCTCGCCCTGCACTTTTACGATCTGGTCAGCCTGTAGTTTCCGCGTCCTTCCATATTGTTCCATGTAGCGGAGGCGCATAATGAGTTGATCAAAAGATTTTGCCGAGAAGAGAAATGTTAAACGCGTTGTGCTGTTGCTTGCTTTTTGAGCGGCAAAAAGCATTGCTACATATTCCTTTTTTAGTTTCTCCAGATCGTTTTCCAGGGCAGTGATTATATCGTTGTTCTCTAAGATTTCGGCGTCGAGCAGGCCGATTTCACCTTTGATAGAGGTGATTAGATTTTCCTGAACACGGATTCGCTGATTGAGCGCACTCAGTTCACCCAGCGAATTTTTTTTCCTGGTGGAAGTTTCACGAATGATCTTTTCAACCTCCTTAATTTTTTCAAGATTCTCCTGCTTCTCTTTCTGAAGTTGAGATTTTGACTTCTGAGCCGATGCAGAAAAAGCGAGTACGAAAAAAATAAGCAGAGCAATTACGCGTCTACCTGCGCACATATCGTTTAGGAATATTAAAAGGAAACTTAAGCTCTTTATCACCTACCTCAGCCTTATTATATTCGAAAATAATAGTTGTGTTTAATACTCCCGATAGAGTTTTATAGAACAAGCTGATTGTTCCGTTGTATGGAAATAATTTGTTGCTCAAAGGCTGGAAGTTGGCATAATTAATAACCAACGAATTGCTGGTATTGCCCTCTTTCATCTCAACCTTTTCTATTTTCATACTAGCGGAATTGATGTAGTTCGCTACGTTAATGGTTCCCTTATTTTGTTTTAATAAAAAATACGAAGTCTCCTGAGCGACCTCATCTCCCGTTTCGCGTGGAGATATGAGATTGCCCAGCATGGCAGATTGGATAACGTTGAAATTAATATCGAAATTATAACGCTTTGAAAGTTCAGCGTAGTCGAAAACATAATATTCTTTGTCGACGTTGCTGACGATCGTAATTGAATCTTTGTTAATAAGCGCCTTGCCGCCCTGAACACCGATTACTGAAAAAGTCATCCAAATAACGCTGTCTTTTCTGATCCTGACGTTCGCTTTTACATCCCGTTCCTTCTTAGCGTCGCGCAAAATCATACGTGCTTTGCCGTGTAGGTATTCGAAATCGATCTCTTCAATGGCAAGGGCGGTGGCGGGAGGACCAACTTCGACCGGGGCGACTACTTTCTTGCTGCAGGAAAGTGCAAGCAGGGAGGCGGAAATAACGATAAGCCCGATCGTTCTATTCATACATTTTCCGGTTCGCTATCTTTTTGTTTAGTATTTCGCTGTTTGCATTCATACCACGGGCTTTCTGCCACTGTTCGACTGCGGCATTCACATCTCCCAACTTAAAAAGAATATCGCCATAATGTTCGAAATGGGTGGCATTGGCATTTCCTGTGCTGATAGCGCGCTCAATCACTTTTCTGGCCTCCTTGAATTTTTCGCGTGTATACAGCACCCAGGCGTAAGTATCTAGGAAGGTAGGATTATCCGGATTATTTTTCGCTAACTGAGCCGACATTTTTTCAGCTTTCTCCAGGTTGGATTTCCTTATCGCGAGGTAATAACTATAATTATTTAGCGCTGTGTAATTATCCGGATTCAATACCAAAGCCTCATCGTATGCTTTGTCGGACTTATCATATGCCTTGGTAGAATTGTAAGCGTCACCCAGCATGTTGTTTATATCGCTCATGAAATTTGAGTCTGACTGGGTAAGTCTTTTTGCTTGTTCCAGGGAGGCAATTGCCTCCTGATATTGACGCTTTCTCAGGTTTGCAAATCCGTGAAAATAGTGAAGCATTCCCTGGTTTGGAAACAGTTCGAGGGCCTGGTCGGCGTGTTTGATCACATCCCCGAATTGCTCCATCTGAACTTCCAAGTATAACAGGTTTTGCCACACTTCGTAATTCACATCTCCCGTCTCAAGGGCCTGGGTGTAATGTTTAACGGCCTCGCGATTCTTACCGAGGGCGAGGTAAAGGTCACCGCCAATGACATGGACGCTAGAATTCCCGGAATTCTGATTGTTCAGTTTTTCGAAAAGCTGAAGCGCGAACGCCTCCTTGTCAGGATCCGAAATTTTCTTAGCTCTGTTTTGATTGAGTTCGCCATTGTATGATGCCATTATAATCACCTTGCTGCTCAGTTCAATCGATGAATCATCGAAAAGATCTAATAGGAGCGGGCGAGCTTTTTCCTCTTGTTTGTTGTCGCGGTACATGCCTGCAAGGAGCATCCTAGCGTTACCCGCGTCTTTGTTTTCCTGGGTAAATTTTTCAAGGTGTTTAATAGCGTCGGCGCGATACCCCTTTTGTGATAGAATTTCGGAGAACGCCATTACATACCGTTCCTCGCCCGGGAACGCCTGAAGAAGTTTTTCGCCTTCAGCGATCCCCTCTTTTAATTTTCCGTTCTCAATGAGGATGCGCATTTTTTGAACCGCTGAAACCTCTGAAATTCCCAGCGCCTGCTCGGCTCTGTTATAGGTCTTTACCGCTTCATCGAATTTATTGGCGTATTGATAGACAGCTGCCAGTTCGTACAGGTATTCCTCCGATCCAGGCACCTCCTGCAACATAGTTTCGTAAGTGGAGGCAGCTTTATCAAACTTTGTCAGGCTGCCGTAGATATTTGCAGCCAACAAATAGAAGTACTTATTCTTCCTTTCCAGCTTGAGCGCATTTTCGATACTAAAAGATGCCTTGAGGAGATCCTCCTGTTTAGAGCTTCTTGAAAGAACTTCTGCGATCTTGAAATGTACTGTCGCGTTCTCTGGATTTATTTCCAGCGACCTCTGAAAGTAAAGAAGTGCTTTCGCGTAATCTTCGAGGATAAAGAATTTTTCGCCTTCGGTGAAGTAAAATTCCGCTTCGCGAAGTTTCAACCCCGTTGCATATACGTCTCCGCTGTCTTTTTTCTTTCGCTGAGCAGAGACCAGCAATGGCACTGCCGCCAAGAGTATGGTGACAATTATTGCTCTGCTATATGCAAAAGGTATCTTCAATGCTGTGTTATTGAGTTGAAATCGCCCAGACTTAAATCCTGAACGGAACCTTCAAAAATAGTGAAATTCCCCAACATGCTATCGTCGAGCATGGCGTTCCGCAGCGTAGCTTCTTTTTGAATAATGGAATTTTTGATGCGGCTATCTACGATCCTTGACTTTTCCCCTATGGATACGTAGGGGCCTACAACTGAATTTTCCAGGATTACACCATCGCCAACATAGCATGGTGGGATAATCAAGCTATTTATCAATTTTACTGACTTTGATACGAGATCCTGATCCTTAATAAATTCCAGGTAGCGTTGATTGGTTTCGACAGTAGCTGTCTTGTTGCCGCAGTCCAGCCACTCGGTAACCAGGCCGGGAACAAGTTTCGCTCCTTTCTTGCTGAATCTTTGAAGCGCTGATGTAAATTGGAATTCCCCCTTGTCTTTTATGTTATTATCAATCAGGTATTGCATCTCAGTCGCGAGAGCAGCACCATCTTTAAAGAAATATATTCCGATGATTGCCAGATCTGAAACGAAAGACGTTGGTTTCTCCACCAATTCCACAATTTGGCCCGCGTCGTCTAGCCTGACCACCCCAAATTGCGACGGATCTGACCCGC
>CAMLER010000309.1 GCA_946478915.1 uncultured Chryseolinea sp. | reverse complement strand
TGCGTCAAGGATCTTTTGTGATCCGGACTCTGCCCCCACCCAAATAGTATCGACGCCCGATTGTGAAAGGGCATCTAAAGTATCTTCCTGAAGCAAAAGGTCAACGCGGGATTGGATTTTGTATCTGATGCCGATATTTCTGATCGCCAGCTCATCGCGGAATTCCTGAACCCAGCCAGGTTTTAATCCGAAAATATCATCGCACATCCAGAAATAGTCTGGTGCGTAGTTTCGCAGAAGGAACTCAATTTCGCCAACGACGTGAGCGGGCGACCGTGAAGTATATCGGTTTCCATAAATTGGCTTCGCACACCAATTACATTTAAAGGGACATCCGCGCGTCGTTGCCACATTCAAGGAAAAATAACCATGGTGCTCCATCCAAATACTTCGGTATGCCTGTATATCTACGAGATCCCAGGCGGGTAGGGGTAAAATGTCCAGGTCCCTGATAACAGATCTTGCAGCCGTAACCCTGACCTGACCTTCGCGCCTGAAAGCAACTCCCGGAATAAGCGCAGCATCCCCATTTTTCTCTAATGTATCAAGCAATTCCTTTAGTGTTTCCTCTCCTTCGCCCCGTATCACATAGTCTACAGCATGAGTAAAATATTTTTCATAATGATCTGCAGCATCAGAGCTGGAAACAATTACTGTACATCCAAATTCTTTGCTAACCTCAGCCATCCGAAATGCAGCTTCCCGCATATTGGTAAGGCACATTTTGCTGAGGTAATTGAACCCATCATCATAAATCACTAAATATTTTGGCCGAACGGTTTGCAGAACCGGCAATATCTCCATTGGATCGTCTCGCAAATTTGTATCGAAGAGCGAAACGTCATAGCCCCGTTGTCTTATTACCGCTGCGGCCAGAATTGTAGCAAGCGGCGGGTAAGGCTGTTTAAACCGCCATTGCTTTTCATCAAATTTGTAGAAATACGAATGTGTAAACAAAACACTCATTCTGCAGTGATCGAATGTTCTAATACATCTTGCGTCTGAACCAAATGCGGAGAGTTTTCGTCGATCGAAAGGCCATAAGGTTTTAGCTTTTCCTCATAAGCCTCCATGATCACGCGCTGGAAATTCGATGGATGATTTTTCGAAGCATAAGGCCTTGATTTAAAAGCTATATCAAAGTCGGCCGACGAATAACTTTTTTCGTAATGTTTCTTCCATCGGGCAAGGGTGATTTTATGGCAGAATTTTTCGAACCAATCACCGAAGATGTTAAGGCATGTTTCTATCCAGCGCTTTCGCCAGGACGTCGATGAGATGGGAATATCACTTGTACTGCGAAGCCTAAAATTCGGGAAGAAGGTTTTCAACCAAAGGTTAGCTTCGTGGAGATCAAAATATTGTTGTGATCCGTAGAGCGGAAGAACGGAAGCAAGTTCTGTTGCTGTAAATAAATTTTTCTCCTCGATCCCAAGGTGCCTTTCATCCACAAAATAATTAACACAAAAATACTTGTGCGAATTCAAAAGGAATACTCTCTTATACAGCACCAGCAAAGTACGGGCAATCCACAACCGACTGGGTACGGTAACGATGAAAAAGTCAATATCGGACTTTTCATCCATGTAACCTTTTGACAATGATCCCGATGCCATTACTCCTCGTACAAAAGGAAATCGAGAAATGAGAATTGCTTTTTTCCGCGCGATATCGAGGAATTGTTTCGCGGTTTCGTTTCCTTTTTTTCGTCGATCGACTAATGCACTGTCCGAACTGACACTAAAGAAATTTTCATTCTGAAAGATCAAGCCACAATTCTTCAACGACAATAGGCTGGCATCAACATTGGCGCGGTCTTCAATCCCGACCCCCAGGTAAAGATGTACTTCGTCTGAAGTCAATGGGTACCTGAAAATATCATAGTACAACAGCGTGCGAAGAATTGCTTGCTGCAGCGGAGTTAGAAAATTTTCGAACGCAAGCGTCTTCATATTCATGACATTTTCGCGAATTGTTGTATGGTGCGCTCATTAAATAATTCGCGTTCTGTATCCGTTCTCCAACCCCACTTATTAAAGTAACGAACAGCACTGTTAATGTTGCACCAGGTTAACCAAAGATTACGGTAGGAACCCCGTTGGAAGTGATGGTAAATAGTCACCTTGGGATAGTATACAGTGCGGTAGTACTTGTGTATTCGTCTTGACAAATCAACGTCCTCCGTATAAAGAAAAAACTGCTCGTCAAAAAGTCCGACCTTTCGCAGCGCTTCAGTTCTGAGGAACATAAAGCAGCCGGAAAGAAAAGGAACATTCATAATTTTATCGTACCCTGACCACCGTAGCTCATACCTGTAATTCTCCTTCTCAAGAGATGATTTGCTGAAATTTAGAAAGCGTCGTTGTATTAAAGTTCTTGGAGTGGGAAGCAATTTGCACAGCGGTTGCAGACGTCCATCGGGATATAGAACCTTTGGCATAAGTTGTCCAACATCCGGATGCTGTTCCATAAAACTGTAAAGAGTTGGCAGCACATTATCCTCAAAATAAACATCCGGATTTAAAATAATATGAAACCGGGATTGGCCCAGGATTTCGCGAAGCGCTGTATTGTGACCGGCGCCAAAGCCAATATTTCTGTTATTGAATCTATAAACAACTCGCGGATCGTTTATTACTGCTTTTAGCGCATCAGTTGGAGAATTATCTATTATGAAAAGAGTCGACTCAAAGGTGCTGTTGAGGAAGCTGTTAACTACCGTTGACAACATTTGTGGTGAGTTTTTATACACAACGATGGAAGCACTCAGGTCTTTCATATCAAATTAGCCTAATTTTTTCCAGTGTGGACAAACACACACCAAAACAAATTTGAATTTCCAGAAAAAGAGTAGAATTTTATCGAATACTATTGTCACTTTATGCGTGACAGAAATCCGATATGAAGAAGATAACGACTTTCAAAGACTACGAAGAACGCTACGCTGAAAGCATTAAAGATCCCGAGGCTTTTTGGGATGAAGTTGCAAATGATTTTTTATGGCGGAAGAAATGGGATAAAGTTCTCGAATGGGATTTTTATAAGCCGGAAGTCAAGTGGTTCATTGGAGGAAAGTTGAACATCACTGAAAATTGTATTGACCGTCATTTGCCGGCACGAGCTCACCAGACTGCAATCATTTGGGAGCCGAACGACCCCGCAGATGATGCTATAAAAATCACATACCAGGAGTTGTATGATGAAGTTTGTCGGGTGGCCAATATGCTAAAGGCCAATGGTATCAAAAAAGGTGATCGGGTTTGCATCTATATGCCGATGATCCCTGAGTTGGCTTATGCAATTCTGGCTTGTGCCCGTATCGGGGCAGTTCACTCTGTAGTATTTGCAGGTTTTTCAGCCGGTTCTCTCGTTGATCGCATTAATGATTCGCGCTGCAGACTTGTAATGACTGCTGACACAACAATCCGCGGAGGTAAAAAGATTGAGCTCAAAAAAATTGTGGATGAAGCTTTGGTAAAATGTCCATCCGTGGAGCGCGTAATTGTGTTTGCAAGAACAAAGTCTCCACATTCAATGAAGGAGGGACGTGACGTATGGTGGCATGATGCGATAAAAGGCATGGCTTCTCACTGCCCGGCAGAAATTATGGATTCGGAGGATTTACTTTTCATACTCTACACCTCTGGCTCAACGGGTAAGCCGAAAGGTATGGTGCATACTTGCGGCGGATACATGGTTTTTATCACGTATACCTTTCAAACTGTTTTCCAGTATCGTGAAGGCCAGGTGTATTGGTGTACCGCGGACGTTGGGTGGATCACAGGCCACTCTTATATTATTTATGCGCCCCTGTGCGCGGGTGCGACGACTATCATATTTGAAGGGATACCGAGTTACCCCGATATGGGCAGATTCTGGCAGGCTATCGAACGGCATAAGGTCAATATTTTTTACACTGCTCCTACAGCCATACGATCGCTTGAAAAAGCGCCATTAAGTTTTGTCGAGCGAAGCGACCTTTCTTCTTTAGAAGTGTTGGGCACCGTGGGAGAGCCAATCAATGAAGAAGCATGGCATTGGTACGACAAGAATATCGGAAAAGGAAAATGTCCAATAGTAGATACGTGGTGGCAGACCGAAACGGCTGGCTTCATGATATCGCCCATTGCGAATGTTACGCCGCTTAAGCCGGCACACGCAACGCTCCCATTACCCGGCGTTCAACCGGCGATTATGGATGAAAACGGGAAAGAGTTGAAAGGAAACAATGTTGAAGGTAGACTTACCATCAAATACCCGTGGCCGGCGATCGCACGTACCATTTACGGTGATCATCAAAGGTTTAGAGACACATATTTTTCCACGGTCCCCGGCCGCTATTTTACGGGCGATGGATGCAAGCGCGATGAGAATGGATACTACAGAATTACAGGCCGTGTAGATGACATCATCATCGTTTCCGGGCACAATCTTGGTACTGCAGAAATCGAGAGCGCAATTGACGAACATTCCGCGGTGTGCGAAACAGCCGTTGTCGGATTTCCGCACGATATCAAAGGTCAGGGTGTATATGCGTTCGTGATCTGTTACAATAAACCTGCTGAAGAGGAAAAGCTTCGAAATGAAATCCGTGAAACTGTATCCAAAATAATTGGTCCGATTTGCAAGCCGGACAAAATTCAATTTGTAAGTGGCTTGCCTAAGACACGGTCAGGTAAGATTATGCGACGGATCCTCAGAAAAGTAGCAGAGGGAGATACTTCAAACCTGGGTGATACTACAACCCTGCTGGATCCCGCGGTAGTGGATGAGATTAAGGCGGGCGCGCTGTAGAACACCAAATATCGACCAGGGAATATCGAACATCGAACGATGCTCGAGCGACTTTTACATTTTAAATTGAACGTTTTACATTATACAATTTCGTCTTCAACAAAATTCCACGTGCCCAATTAGATATTGCTCATTCGGTCATTTTTGGGAGGCTCGAGCCCGGCCCTTTACCCTATCCTCGAGCGAACCTCAAACGTCAAACCTCAAACTAGAAATAACTATTGGACGAACCAGGCTCGAGTTACTTTACATTTTAAATTGAACGTTTTACATTTTACATTTTCGTCCTCAACAAAATTCCACGTGCCCAATTAGATACTGCTCATGCGGTCATTTTTGGGAGGCTCGAGCCCGGCCCTTCACCCTATCCTCGAGCGAACCTCAAACCTCAAACGTCAAACCTCAGACTAGAAATAACTATTGGACGAACCAGGCACGAGCTACTTTGCATTTTAAATTGAACGTTTTACATTATACAATTTCGTCTTCAACAATATTCTACGGCCCAATTAGATACTGCTCATGCGGTCATCTTTGGGAGGCTCGCGCCTGGCCGTTCACCCTATCCTCGAGCGAACCTCAAACATCAAACTTTAAAACATACCGGGTATCTTAAAAAATTTAACTTTTCAAGTATGGAATAACATCCCAACCTGCATCTCATAGCTAACACTAAATCGTAAAGCTATGAAAAGGATCTCTACTCTTTTTGTATTGATGTTATGTCTTGTTCTTTCTGCAGCGGCGCAGGAAAATGAAATCGACGTTAAATCGAAGATTGATCAGGTAACTGTTTTTTTGGAAGGTGCTCAAGTCAGTCGTAGGGCGAATGTGGCATTAAAGCAGGGTGTTAATATTCTAACATTTTCTGGTGTTGCGCCTCAAATCCAGGAACAAAGCATTCAGGTCGAAACGCCATCAACAATCAAGATATTAGGCGTTTCGTTTAAGGTAAACTATATGGAACAGCTGAAAGCGCCGGAAAAAATTTCCGCGCTGGAAGAAGAACGACGAAAACTTTGGGTGAACCTTGCGCAGGAAAAATCATTGCAGGAAGTATATCGAGAGGAGGAAGCAATTTTAAAGACCAACAAGTCTATTGGAGGAACTGCACGAGGTGTTTCTATTGAAGAATTGAAAGTTGCAATGGACTATTTTCGTCAACGTTTAATGGAAATTAGTCAGCAATTGCTTTTGCTGGATAATAACATTAAAAAATATAATGAAAGCATTGGAAAAATTGATGCTCAGATAAAAGAACTGAGTTCGGTACGACCCCAGCCATCTGGTGAAATTATCGTTAAGGTGTCTACCAAAACTGCAAGTTCATCGCCAATTAAGATCCAATACCTGGTACGCGATGCCCGCTGGTATCCATCGTATGATATTCGCGCAAAAGATATTAAATCCCCGATCAGTATTACTTATAAAGCCAGTGTATCACAAACCTCTGGCGAAGACTGGAAGAATGTGAAGCTTACAATCTCTTCGGGCAAACCATCTCAAGGCGGAGCAAGCCCGATCATCAAACCATGGATACTGGGGTTTAATAACGTTGTTG
>CAMLER010000308.1 GCA_946478915.1 uncultured Chryseolinea sp. | reverse complement strand
TTGAAATACAAAAAGTGCTACCAGAATTACAATGACAATGGTAATTATTGTATTCAGCGATACAGGGTGAATCAAACGAAGCCCTTCTATGGCCGATGTGACGCTTATAGCAGGTGTGATGAACCCGTCCGAAATGAGCGTGGCGCAGCCGATGACAGCCGGGTAAATAACCCATTTTGCCTTGTACCTTCTCACCAAAGCGTACAACGCAAAAATTCCACCTTCGCCACGATTATCGGCGTTCAACGCAAAATAAACGTACTTAAATGTTGTAATTAACGTAAGTGTCCAGAATACGCAAGAAATGCCTCCAAAGATTAATTCATCCGTGATTATGTGTTCCCCCACTATAAATCTGAACGTGTAAATAGGTGAGGTGCCAATATCGCCATAGATAATCCCCAAGGAGATTAGGATACCAGCGGATGAAAGTGTGGGAACGTGTTTGTCGTTTGAGGTGGCCATTTATTGAACGCCGTCTTTCGGACGGGCCATTATTAGTCGATTGCTCTTATCATAAGAGAAATAGCTCCATAACCAGGATAGCAAAACGAAAAATTTATTTCTGAATCCGATGAGCGAAATCAGATGTACAAACATCCAGATGAACCATGCCAGAAACCCCTGAGTTCGAAAGCCTGGCAAATCTACAACTGCCCGGTTCCTGCCCACGGTAGCCATCGAACCCTGATGCTTGTATCGGAACGGTTTCAACTCCTTCTTATTTATCAAGCGTTTGATATTTTGTGCAACAAGACGTCCCTGCTGCATGGCAGGCGGCGCAACCTGGGGGTGACCTTTCATGTAATCGGGGTCAACAGATTCCATTATGCACGCATCTCCGATTGCAAAGATGTTTTCATAGCCTTTCACCCTGTTGAATTCATCCACCTGGATGCGACCACCTTTCCCGATGGCATCAGAATTTATTCCCTTTATTGGCTGACCTTTTACGCCTGCGGCCCAAATCAAATTTCGGCTGATCAATTTCTCGTTGTTGGTAAATGTGACCTCGTAGCCGTCGTAAGACTTTACCGCGCAATTCAAGTGTATCTGAACGCCCATGTCGACCAAATATTCATGGGCTTTCCGAGCGGAGATTTCAGACATCCCATTTAATAGCCGTGGGGTTGCCTCCACCAAATGGATATCCATTTTATTCAATTCCAGCTCTTTGTAATCGTTTGGAAAGACATGTCTCTTCAACTCTGATATCGCTCCAGCCAATTCCACACCAGTGGGACCGCCGCCTACTATTACAACATCTATCAAGCTATCCATCAACTCCTCATCATCTGTTAGCAAGGCGGTCTCAAAATTCCGGATCATGATATTCCTCAGCTTGATCGCGTCAATAATGGTCTTCATGGGATGCGCCAGCTGCTCAACGTCTTTCATGCCATAAAAATTTGTTGTCGCTCCGTTGGCGATTACCAGGTAATCGTAGTTCAACCCTCCGATCGAAGTTTCAATATAATTCTCTCCTGGTTTGATCTGCATAACTTCACCAAGCCTGAAGAAAAAATCCTCCTGGTTTGCAAATCTTTTCCGAAATGGAAAAACTATTGAGCTTGTTTCAAGACCAGAGGTTGCAACCTGGTATAGCAAAGGTTGAAAACAGTGGTGATTGTACTTGTCAAACAAAACCGTCTGGGCTTTAAAACCGTCGAGGCCTTTTGCAACTTCAAGACCTCCGAAACCACCCCCGATGACAATGATTCGTGGCTTGCCCAGGTCTGCGATTCGGGTTCGCGTCGTGATCAATTTGGGCATGAATTCGTGGGCGATTTCAAAACGGGTCAAATTTAGCTTCCTTTATATAAAGGCAAAAAGAAAACCCCATAATGTTGTGGTTGTTTAACCGACGCCTGGAAAAGCTGCTTAGCGCGTGAAAAAAAATTTTAGGGACCCAGGCCTGTTTAAGAAGAAATCAACCGTATTTTTGCTATTAAACTAAATCGACTCCTTATGACCAAAAAACTAATCTTTGTTCTTCCAATTGCAGCTTTATTGGCCGGTTGTGGCTCTAAAGAAAAGGAGGTGCTGCAAACAAAAGTTGATTCATTGACCCTGGAATTGGAAACCAGTCAGCAGATGGCACAAACGTTGACTGAAGTGGGTGCGATGATGGATTCCATCGATGCCAGCCGTCAGCTTTTGCGCGTAAATATGGTCGAGGGAACCACTTTTGCAGATTACAAAGACCGTATGAAAGACATCAACGGGTATGTGAAGGAGACACAGAAAAAGATTGATGAACTTGAAACGAATCTTAAGAACTCAAAATCAAGTTCGAACGCTTATGCTAAGACAATCAGGCAATTAAGATCGGATCTTGAAGCTACCACCAAGGAGATTGCCAGCCTCCAGGAACAGGTAGACAAATACCGTAACGAGAATCAGAATCTGATCACCACGGTCGGTATGCAGGAAGCTGAGCTTACTGACAAACAAGCTCAAATTGAAACAAAAACCCAGGAACTGGCATTGATCGAGGCGAGAGTGCAGGAGCTGATGATTCAAAGCAAAATGAGTGAAGCTGACGCTTATTATGCCCGCGCTCAAGCAGTCGAAGAAGCTGCTAACCGCACCAAGCTTGCTCCTCGTAAAAAGAAGGAAACGCTGAGGGAAGCGGTTGAACTATATAAGAAAGCGCTGTCTCTGGGCAAAAATGAGGCTCAGGATAACATTACTGCTCTCGAAGAGAGACTTTAGCATCCTATAAGGGTATAGGAATAACAATAGGGATAAGGATTTAGGTAAAGGGTGAGCGTTAACAATTCAGTTCTTAGCATGTTGCATTTTCCGCTTGCACACCCTATAGTGCTTACACTATACCTTACACTCGGTTTCCCTGAGACCCCGTCCGCATGACCCTTGACGTCGTAATCACCTTAGCCCTTGTCTTGCTAAATGGTTTCTTCGTAGCGGCCGAGTTCGCGATTGTGAAAGTAAGGTCATCGCAGATTGCGCTTGAAAAGGGAAACCTTTCCAAGAGCGCCGCTGAAAATATTATCAATAATCTTGATGGTTACCTGGCTGCAACGCAGTTGGGAATTACACTTGCGAGCCTTGGGCTGGGTTGGGTAGGCGAGGACGTTATGTCGGAAATTATTTTGCGGACGATGTCTGCTATGGGACTAACGATGAGTGAATCCCTTGCACATAGCATCTCTTTACCCATTGCCTTTGCTATCCTGACCTTTTTGCATATCGTCTTCGGTGAATTGGCACCAAAATCCCTGGCGATAAGATATCCCACGTCGACAACTCTGAAGATCTCCTTAGCCCTTCGATTGTTCTATGTGATCTTCAGGCCATTTATCTGGTTGCTGAATGGTTTTGCAAATATGATCCTAAGATTGTTCGGTGTTAAGCCGATAAGCGAACAGGAAATTCATTCGGAGGAGGAGTTACGGTTAATCATAGCCGAAAGTGAAGAAGGTGGTGCAATAGAACCTGAGGAGCGCGAACTCATCCAGAATGTTTTTGATTTCGATGACCGAATTGTAAGACAGGTAATGGTCCCTCGCGTAAAAATTAGTGGACTCAGGGCTTTTTTCTCTCTTCAGGAAGCGATGGATGTTATTTTAAAAGAAGGCTATTCGCGCTATCCCGTTTTTGAGAATTCATTAGATGAGATCATCGGTATCGTTCATGCGAAAGATGTTCTGACGGCATACTTTCAGCGAACGGGCAAAAATCTGAAGGAAGTTATGCGACCGGCGCATTTTATTCCTGAGAGCAAACCCATTGACGCTTTATTGCGCGAATTTCAAAGAAGGAAAACGCAGATGGCTATTGTTGTAAGCGAGTTTGGAGGAACGATCGGCATTGTAACATTGGAAGATATTCTGGAGGAACTAGTCGGGGAAATTCAGGACGAACACGACCACGAAGCCCAAATAGTAACGTTGCTCGATAAACAGGTTTACCATGTTGTTGCCCAGTCATCAATACATGATATCAATAAATTTATCGAAGTGCCTTTCCCGGAATCCGAGGACTACGAAACACTTTCAGGCATGATCACCTTTTATAGATCTGCTGTTAAAGAAGGGGATACTTTTTCGCTCGGCGGCTACAAATTCAAGATCCTTAAACTTAACAAGACGTTGCCGGAACTGGTGGAGATGAGATTGGAGACAGAGGATCCGACGGACTAAATTAGTTTAAAGTTTCAGGTTAAAAGTTAAGGGTTCAGGGTTTGATGTTTGAAGTTTGTCGTTTGTCGATGAATATTTAGTTTGAATTAATGATGACAATGACTAAATATCGAATATCGAATATCGAATAACGAATAACGGATAACGGATCAGAACCACCTCTTCCTCCGAAAGAACGCGAGCATTCCAATTACGATGGCCAGCATAACACCCCACACTCCGAAGTAGCCCCAGCGCCAATTAAGCTCCGGTAAATACTGGAAGTTCATTCCATAAACACCAACGATAAACGTCAAGGGCATGAAGATGGTCGAAATGACGGTCAGGACTTTCATGACTTCATTCATGCGGGTATTCATTGCGTTGATGTGGGTGTCGAGCAAACTTGAATTAAGATCTTTGTACGTGTCAAGCGAATCGATAAGATGGGCAACATGATCATAAACGTCGGAAAAATAGGGCAGGGTATCTTCGTTAATGAATTCTGACTCGCCTTTAATAATCTTACTAAGAGCCTCCCGTAAAGGATATAGCGCTTTTCTAAGAAATATAAGTTCTTTCTTCAGCGACTGAATTTCATGAAAAGTTTTGTACGAGGGATTTTCGTAAGCATTATCCTCCGTTTCTTCAATAAGGTCGCCAATCCTATCAAGCACATTGTAATAATTATCAACAATGATGTCGATGAGTCTGTATAATAAATAGTCCGATTGTTTTTTTCTTACTTTGCCCTGGTCCAGCCGGATGCGCTCCCTGAACCCATCAAACAGATCTCCTTCTTTTTCCTGAAAAGATAAAAGGTAATTTGGGCCGAGAACAAAGCTGATCTGCTCATAATCAATGCAGGAATCATCGATTCGATACAGCATTTTCAAAGTAAAAAACAAGTAATTATCGAACTCCTCTGACTTGGGACGTTGGTCATTTAATACATCTTCTATGAGAAGCGAGTGCAATCCAAAGTGCGTCTGTAGCTTTTCTAAATTCTCCAGGTTACTCAACCCATCGACATTGATCCAGTTCACCCGGTCTGGGTGCTGTTTTGTCAGCAGATCTTCTATTTCAATACTGTCGTATCGATCATGCGATTCGCGATTGTAGGATATTAACTCAAGAATAATTTTCGGATTAGCAGGAAGAGGTTCGGGTTTCTTCTTTGTCACTGTTAGTGTTGGTTTTCCTGGGAGGTCTCCGTGTCTGTATGTGCCCATATACGGCAGGGAAGGTACAACACATTTAGAATATTTATTGAGTACGCCTCATTCTTATTAACATCCTTTGTGGCCGAGGTACTGGACTTGAAATTAGATAGCCGTTATCATTTTTAAAATATTAAAAGGCTTCAACACATTAAAATCAATGCGTATTATTGTCGCGCATGCCCTTACGCCTGGAAGATATAAAAGCCCCGATTGCTCGTGAAATGGATGAGTTTGAGCCTAAGTTCAGGGCTTCCATGAAAAGCAATGTCTTGCTGCTCGATAAGATCATGACCTACATCGTTAAACGCAAGGGTAAGCAAATGCGGCCGATGTTTGTTTTCCTGTCCGCTGGAACATGTGGGACAATCAACGAATCTACGTTCAGAGGTGCTTCATTGATAGAGCTACTTCATACGGCGGCGCTTGTTCATGACGATGTGGTCGACGAAGCAAACTATCGACGTGGTTATTTTTCTGTTAATGCTTTATGGAAAAACAAAGTTGCCGTTTTGGTAGGTGATTTTTTGTTAACCCGCGGACTAATGCTTTCGGTGGAGAACAGCGATTTTAATCTCCTTCGAATTGTAACGGACGCCGTACGCGAAATGAGCGAAGGTGAATTGCTGCAGATCGAAAAGTCACGCCGGTTAGATATTAACGAAGAAGTTTACTACGAGATAATCAGACAGAAGACGGCTTCGTTAATTGCGTCTTGCTGTGCCGTTGGAGCGAGTTCAGCGGGTGCCAATAGTAACGTAGTGGAACGAATGCGACAGTTTGGTGAGAAGATTGGTATGGCTTTCCAAATTAAAGACGATCTCTTCGACTATGGAGAACAGGAAATCGGTAAACCGGTAGGTATTGATATCAAGGAAAAAAAAATGACTTTGCCTTTAATCTATGCCCTTTCAAACGCGGGGTGGTCTGAAAAAAGAAGGATTATTGGCATAGTCAAGAATGAGAGTGAAAAACCGCGCAAGGTAAAAGAGGT
>CAMLER010000307.1 GCA_946478915.1 uncultured Chryseolinea sp. | reverse complement strand
TACGATCCAGGATGAACCGGTAATGTGGCCCGGCAAATGGTCGCGCTGAAAAGCTTTGGGATGTTCAAGAAGGTTGAGAAATTTCGCAGCGAACATTTCTTCAACCTCAAAACCTGAGTCATAAACGCGCAACAGATCGATCAGGGAATGTCGGTCCAAATTTGAATTGTTAAGAATTAGAATTCTGCATTTCCGGGATATCGCGGAAATGGAATCACATCGCGTATGTTGGTCATCCCTGTTACGAACAACATCAAGCGCTCGAATCCCAGGCCGAACCCACTGTGTGGCGCGGAACCAAATTTTCGAAGCTCTAAGTACCACCAGAGATCTTTCTCCGGAAGATGCAATTCCTGAATGCGTTTTAACAGTCGGTCGTAATTTTCTTCCCGCTGAGATCCTCCAATGATTTCCCCGATTCCGGGGAACAAAACGTCCATCGCAGCAACGGTTTTTCCATCCTCGTTCTGCTTCATATAAAACGCTTTGATGTCGGCGGGATAATTATACAGAATCACTGGCTTCTTGAAATGTTTTTCAACAAGATATCGTTCATGTTCCGATTGCAAGTCCACTCCCCACTGATCAATCAGGAATTGAAACTTTTTCTTCTTATTCGGATTTGAATTTTTTAAGATATCGATTGCCTCAGTATAAGAAAGCTTTTGAAAATCATTCTCGGTAATAAACTTCAACCGATCCATCAGGGTCAGTTCACTACGCTGTTCCTTTGGTTTGCTTTCCTCTTCATCCTGCGCGCGTTTGTTTAAGAACTCCAGGTCTTCTTTGCAGTTTTGCAGCGCATAACGGACCAGGTACTGGAGGAATTCCTGCGCCAGCTGCATCGTATCGTGAATGTCATAAAAAGCCATTTCAGGTTCGATCATCCAAAACTCTGCGAGGTGTCGCGTTGTGTTCGAGTTCTCTGCCCTAAAGGTTGGCCCAAACGTATAAATGTCGCTAAGTGCTAGCGCGTATGTTTCGCCTTCAAGCTGACCCGAAACTGTGAGGTTAGTCTCACGCGAAAAAAAATCTTCTTTAAAATCAACCAGGCCATCTTCAGTGCGAGGGGGGTTATTTGGATCCAAAGTAGTGACCCTGAACATCGCACCGGCACCTTCGGCATCCGACCCGGTAATGACCGGTGTGTGGATATAAAAGAATCCCCGCTCATTGAAAAAACTGTGAATGGCAAAGGCCATGGCATGCCTCACCCGCATCACGGCGCCAAATGTATTTGTCCGCGACCGCAGGTGCGCAATTTCGCGCAGGTATTCAAGGCTGGGACGGTTCTTTAATTGAAGCGGATATTTTTCCGGGTCGCAGTCCCCCAATATTTCCAGTTCCTTCACTTTAACTTCTACTGCCTGACCTTTTCCAAGGGATGCAACCAATTCGCCTGTAATGGACAAACATGCCCCCGTTGTTAGCCTCCTCACAACAGACTCTTCCACACTATTCAGTTCTATAACCGCTTGTAAGTTCTGAATTGTCGACCCATCATTAATGGAGATAAATTGATTATTGCGAAATGTCCTGATCCATCCTTGTACGACAACGACTTGATTTGCCGGCGAAGACGCAAGCAGTTCCTTGATTTTTGATCGCTTCATTTCCGAAAAATTGGTTGCGCTGATTAACTTTAAGGGTATTCGTTTTGGGATCGCAAAAAACGAAAAAACTTGGGGATTTTCATAACTTCATTGGGAGTTAATGGTTGTTAGGGCGGAAGATAGATAAAGTGTCAATGAGCTGGTTTTAGGCCAGTTGGTTGACCGTGGAGCTGTGGACAATTTTTTTAACTTTGCTACAATAAGATATTTGATTAAGATTTCGATACATGCAAAAACTTGGGTTAAGCCAGTCATTACAACAAAAGTTATCACCGCAACAGATTCAGTTTATAAAACTGTTGCAGGTCCCCACTGCTGAGCTCGATGCCAGGATCGAAGAGGAACTCGAAGTAAACCCGGCGTTGGAAGAGGGGGAGGATCAGGAACCAGAGAAACCGGAGGAATCTCCAAGCTCGGAAACCGAATCTGAGGAGTATGAGTCTACGGCAAGCAGTGACGATGACGTGGATATTAAGGACTACCTTCGAGACGACGACTACAGTGGCTATAAAATGCAGGGCGATGGAGATGATGATGAGGACAATCGTGAGATGCCTATTCCTATGTCTTCTTCCCTCCATGAACAATTGATGAATCAACTTGATTTTCTCGGCCTGAACGAGCGAGATCTTGCCATTGGTAAGCAGCTTGTCGGAAGCATTGAAAGCGATGGCTATATCCGAAGGGATCTTGAAGCGATAGTAAATGATATGGCATTTTCGCAGGGAATTGAAACTACCGCAGAGGAGGTTGAGGCTGTGCTCAAGAGAATTCAAACTTTTGATCCGCCAGGTATCGCGGCCAGAAATCTCCAGGAGTGTTTATATCTGCAACTCGACCGAATGGACAACGGGCACGATATTGACGTTGCTGTTGCAAAGAAAATTATTCTGGAATGCTTCGACGAATTTACCAAAAAGCATTATCAAAAGATTCAAAAGAAACTCGATACCGAGGATGAAAACTTCGTTCGCGACGCCATCGAAGTGATCATAAAATTAAATCCTAAACCCGGTGGCGGTGGTGGACCCACGGCGACGAAAAATCAGTACATTATCCCGGACTATATTCTTACCAACAACAACGGCAAACTTGAACTTGCCCTCAACAGCAGAAATGCTCCGGAACTGCGCATCAGCCGTTCCTATACCGATATGTTTAAGGCATACGATAAAAGCAACAAGAAGGACAAGAAACTGAAAGAAGCGGTAACCTTTGTAAAACAAAAGCTTGATGCTGCCAAATGGTTCATCGATGCTATCAAGCAACGGCAGCATACATTGTTGCGGACAATGAAAGCCATCATTGACTTTCAATACGATTTTTTTCTGGAAGGGGATGAGACTAAACTTAAACCCATGATCCTGAAAGATATCGCAACGATGATCAATATGGATATTTCTACCGTCTCGCGTGTTGCCAGCAGCAAAGCAATTCAGACAGATTTTGGTATTTATCCATTAAAATATTTTTTCTCTGAAGGTATATCCACCGATTCCGGTGAAGAGGTAAGCAGCAGGGAGGTAAAGCAGATCATCAAGGACATCATTGAAAGCGAAGACAAGGATAAGCCGTACTCAGACGACAAGCTGGAAAAAATTCTGAATGACAAAGGTTACAACATAGCCAGAAGAACCGTTGCAAAATACCGGGAACAATTGAATATTCCAGTGGCACGTCTTAGAAAGGAGATGTAGTTGGTGATGCTGTTGGCCCGTATTATTTCAGTACTGTTTCATCCTTTATTGCTGGCTACTTACTTATTCGGACTTCTGGCTTTTGTATTCCCGATTGCATTGGATCCGTTGAAAGAAGAAGGTCAGATGAATTTTATATTCCTGATCTTTTGCGTGACGTTCGTTTTTCCTGCATTGAACGTCGGAATCTTCAAAACATTCGGATCGATCCGGACAATTTCCATGGTCGACCGTCATGAACGGATTATTCCATTTTCATTTGTAACGATCCTTTATATAGTGGTTACGTATCTTTTTTATAGTCGTACGCGAATTGGTGTAGAGGATAACCTATTGAAATTCCTGATCATTATTGACGCATTAGCGCTTGTCGGTACGGTTGCCACTTACTTTTATAAGGTAAGTATACACAGCCTTGCAATCTGCGGCTTGATCGGAATATTGTTGCCTTTAAACAAAATCTCGGAGCAGAATGCCCTGTTCTATCCTACGATTATTACGATTGTTCTGGCGGGCGTTGTGATGTCTGCACGCCTTCAACTCAATGTACACACCCCGAGGGAGGTTATGATAGGCAGCGTGCTTGGATTTACAACGAGTTTTATATTGATGTTTTTCCTTTTCTGAGCCACGACGTGTAGCTCACAGATCTCCTGAGTCCAAAAAAGATCCTTCCTAATACTATTTCATATAAATCGCGACAAATTTTGCAGCCGCCGGCCTTTGTACACTGTTGATGGTTAGAGAATCACCATTAAGGTTGAAACTTTCCGCCGCTTGCAATACGGTCATAAATTGAGTTTCCAGGTCCATGTTCTGACAAAACATCTTCGTTGAGAATAGATTTGAGGTACTGAGGCTGTTCATACCACGTATGGTATATACGCCACCAATCGTGTTACACCCTCCGTTGCCGTTTATTCTGTTATCTGCTTCTTTGAAAATGATATGCGCTTCCTTCCTGAAGGTGCTGTCAGTCTTTATTGGATTTCCACTGAGTTCAACCAGCTTCCAGTATTTTTCCAGTATATCATAGTTTGCTTTTGAAAGGATGTGCTGTGCGGCGTCGTTTCCTCCGACCTTATTGCCCTTGTCATCCAGTTGTGCCAGCGAGTTTTCACCGACGGAATATTGGATAGAACCACTGGCGTCATTCGGTTCAAGTGTTATACTGTTTCCGTTCTTGTTCCAGGAAAATTTTCCGGCATTTTCTTGACGCTCATCACTACCACCCATTTGTCGGGATGTTTGCTTGTATGTCAGGTCTTTCGACAGCGTCACCGTTACTTGAATCCCTTCACAATTATCGCAGGGCAGAATGCCTCGATAGGTGCCTTTCCAATCAAGTGAATTTTGACTTGTGTGACCCGAACTCATTTGGTCTTCCGTTGGTTCGTAAACTGAACTCTTTTGCGTCCCGGTACATCCCAAGAATAAAACGGTTGCAAAGACGATCGACAAATTTTGCATCTTATTGAGTGTTTTAAATAAGACAAACCCAATAGTATCAGCCGAACTCAAAGGTACCTCTTAACATCTTCTTCGGTGATATCAGCAGCACTCATGATAACAAGGCGTTCAATAACATTTCTAAGTTCGCGAATATTTCCTGTCCAATTATAGTTTTTCAATGACTCGATTGCTTTCGGGTCGATGTTTTTTTTCCTTGCTCCATATTCTTCAGCTATATCCTCCAGAAATTTTTCTGTGAGCTGAGGAATATCATCCTTGCGCTCGTTCAAAGCTGGAACTTTGATCAGAATAACACTCAACCGGTGATATAGATCTTCGCGAAACCTGCTTGCTTCGATCTCTTTTTTTAAATCTTTGTTGGTAGCAGCAACTATCCGAACGTGAACAGGAATTTCCTTGTCGCCGCCAACGCGGGTGATCTTATTTTCCTGCAATGCCCGCAGCACCTTCGCCTGCGCCGACAAACTCATGTCGCCAATTTCGTCGAGGAACAGGGTGCCACCTTCAGCTAACTCAAATTTTCCCAGGCGTTGCTTTATAGCGGAAGTAAATGACCCTTTTTCGTGACCAAATAATTCACTTTCGATTAATTCGGAAGGGATTGCCGCGCAGTTGACCTCAACCAACGGTCCGTTTGCACGCTTGCTGCTTTCGTGTATCGCACGCGCTACCAACTCCTTTCCGGAGCCGTTGGGACCAGTTATTAAAACACGCGCATCGGTAGGCGCAACTTTGTCGATCATTTCCTTGACATGCTGCATCGGTTCCGAATCACCAACCATCTCATTTTTCTTTGAGATCTTTTTCTTCAACGTTTTGGTTTCCCTTTGCAGAACCGACTTATCGAGTGCATTTCTCAATGTTATTTCCAGCCTGCCTAAGTCAAACGGCTTTTGAAGAAAGTCGAATGCACCCTTCTTAACTGCTTCCACCGCTACGTCAATCGTGCCATGAGCAGAAATCATGATAAAGTTGGTTCCTATCTCCGCCTCTTTGGATTTTTCCAATACTTCCATCCCGTCCATCTTTGGCATTTTGATATCGCACAGGCAAAGGTCATACATCCCTTGCTCAAGCTTCTTAAGGCCCTCCACACCATCGGCGGCATCATCTACTTCATGATTTTTTTCTTCCAGGATCTCTTTTAAAATGGATCTGATTTTATTGTCATCTTCGATGATCAGGATCTTTGACATTCTATTAAAGGGTTAATCGATAAAAATAATAAACCTGTCAGCGTTTCTTTCACCGACAGGCTTAAAATAAAAGTGCAAGCTGATAAGCCGGGTTCTGTTCCCCAACGAATCGGGGCCCTTATCATTTATCTGGTCAAGCCATCGCTGACTTGATCTATCAGTCTACCCGTCACGCCTGTTATTATTAACGAGCCGCTAACCACTTTCGTGGACGTGACCTATTTGACCTTTCAACGCGTAAGGTTTACCCTGCTCACGCCATCACTGGCGTGACGGTGAGCTCTTACCTCACCTTTTCACCTTTTCCCCGACAAGTCGAGGTAGTTTGTTTTCTGTGGCACTTTCTGTTGGTGACACCTTTAAGCGCCACCACCTTCCCGTTAGGAA
>CAMLER010000306.1 GCA_946478915.1 uncultured Chryseolinea sp. | reverse complement strand
TAATAAGTAAAGTGAGCCGGCCGTATTTACAAGAGTGGCTACAAGAAACCAAGCCGGAAAAGAATTTACCTGAATCGTACTTCCTACGAAGAAAAATAGGATCGATTGTAACAGCGCACAAAATGCTGAGAGGCCCAAGAAGGCTTTTCCGAAGAAATAAAAGTCACGGCTCATGCGAAGACAAATTTAATCACATCATTTTGACACAGGTAAATGGCCTCACGGACCAGAATACAACCCCCCAAGTCCTCGTGCACTTAAATGCTAAATTAATAGCTCAATCCTTCATCATAATTAAACAATGCATAGGCGTCACCCTCCAGGTAGCCAGGCACATCTTCTTTCTGACTTGTTACAGCCTCATCTGAAGACGGTGTTGTAAAAGGCATTTTTCCGGATGGACTGAATTTCCCGGAGACTACATCAAGCAATGCATCTGCGGTGGTTCCGAACGTAGCGATCACGCCCACAAAATTGCGGTCCGTCCGGCTGTTATAAATTTCATCTATTACCCAGGGGTTGGTGTAATTAACCACCAGTACCGTAGGTTTTTTGGAAGTTAATTGGTTGATGTATTTAACGTCAACAGAGTTTTTCGATAAAGAAAGGCTAAGTGGTCCGCCGGTGGAATTGAACAACGGCACGCCTGTTGGCCGTACCCATAAAAGAATTACGTCGGCCTCTTCTGGCGTCTTTACAAACTCGAACTCGCTTTGATTTTGGCTCGCTGGGTACACCTGACCTGCATCAGAAACGCCCTCGCCGTATTTCTTTTGATGCGATTCAAAATAAACTTTTGTTTTAGGTTTGAGGGGAAGAGCACCAGACTTGTTTCTCAATAATACAATTGACTTGCGCAAAGCAACATCTGCTTTTTTCTTAAACGAAGCATTTCCTACCGTTTTGTCCGCTGCGTCTTCATCGACGTACGGATTTTCGAAAAGTCCCATTCTGAACTTTTCATTTAAAAGAAGCGCAACCGAGTTATCAATTAGAACCATGCTTACCATCCCGCTCTTCACAGTTTCCAGAAGCTGAGCAGGATCGGCCGCTCCGGAAAAAAGATTAATGCCGGCCTCCAATGCTGTCTTATATCGCTCAGTTACTGAAAGGTCCTCAACGCCCCAAGGCATCATTTCAATCGGTCCCGTGTCAGAATTGATTATTCCTTTGAACCCGAGTTCCACCCGCAGTAAGTCGTAAATTACACCACGATTGTACGCATAGGCTATCGAGTCATACTTGGTGCCCACCGGTTTGGAATAATATGGCATTATAGCCGAAGTCCCCGCTTCGATTGCTGCCTTAAATGGTATCAGATTATTCTCAAACATGCCGCCGGGATAAATTTCGTTCTTGCCCCAAGGAAAGTGAGGATCTTGTCCTCCTTCACCCGCACCTCCGCCCGGGAAATGCTTCGTTGTCAATGCCACGGAAGAATTTGAAAGACTATCTCCCTGGAAGCCAAGCACCACTTCCCTCATCATCTTTGCTGCCCACTCGGCGTTTTCCCCAAATGTTCCTTCGATGCGTTGCCATCGCGGCTCGGTGGATAAATCAGCCATATACATATAACCCTTTCTCAAACCCACCGCCCGCCATTCTTGACGGGCAATGTCGGCAAACTCCCTGGTCAGTTCAAGATCTCGCATGGCCGACAATCCCAACTCTCCTGGCCAAACTGAAAACGCAGTCGTACCCAAACTTGTACCAATCGCATCATCCTTAGTAATGTGATTGCGGGGATTCGATGCAACTATTGCTGGAATCCCCAGTGGCATACTTTCACAAAGCGCTTGCAACTTGTTTGACCATTCCGCTATTGTCCGCGCCTTTACATTAGCTCTCAATATGAAATGCCGCAAATGAAATTTTGTGACACCCTTTGTAGTTCCTGCAGCCGTCATCATAGGATAGGGCAAGGGTTGTCTTGTAAAAATATTGTTTTCCTGTACGAGGTCATCCTCATTAAAATCACTGGTAATCGGCTCTTTGCTAACAGGTCTTTCGAATGCCCGATCATTCTTCATCCGGGTAGTACTGATGAGCATGAATCCAACCTTTTCTTCCAACGACATTTTCGAAACCAGGTCCTTGCTACGTTCCTCCGCCGGAAGCCTCCAATCTTCATAAATATCCAATTCCCCGTTCTTGTTGAGATCCTTGAATTTATAGCCCTCCACCTCGATGATCTTTGCGGTTCTGGACTGCAGCTCCGGCTGGTTTATGATCGGCAATTTTTTTTCCATACAGCTCGAAAGAAATAAAACGTTGAGCACTGTTATCAGGACAGATCCTCTCTTTTTATTCATAAGACAAGCATTAGGTGAAGGTGGCTTGGGGTAATTTTCGGCAAGCCATTAATATACCTTAAGATTTCGTTAAAATGATGTAGTAAGTGAAAAAACGTAATATTGAAAGCAGCTTCCCCGAATTATCATTAACTACGAATCATTGGCAAAGAAAAAAGGGCTCTGGGGATGTTCCGATTTACAACAAATTCCTTAATTTACTTACCGTCAAACGTTGCACCTTACCCTCTCTCAAATGAAAACCCTCATCCCAACTCTCTGGATTGCGTTGATCTTTTTTTCCTGCGAGAAAAAAAATCCTTTTGAGCTTAAAACCGATAACAGCGGTCAGTATACTTACCAATACGTAACGAACGATCCGCTCAATGTCAGAATATACGAGCTTAAGAACGGCTTGAAGGTTTACCTTAGCCAGTACAAGGATAAGCCGCGCATGCAAACACAAATTGCGGTCAAGGCGGGCGGAAAAAATGATCCAGCAAACAATACAGGTCTTGCTCATTATCTTGAGCACATCATGTTTAAGGGTACTGGCGATTATGGTACGCTTGATTGGAACAAAGAGTCTATCCTGCTGGACAGTATCGAAAGAATGTTTTCTCATTATGGCAGCCTTCGGGATAGTATCGAAAGAGTAAAGTATTATAAACTGATTGATAAGGTTTCTAACGAAGCATCCAAACTTGCCATTGCAAATGAATACGACAAAATGGTTAGTGAAATGGGGGCCCAGGGCACCAATGCCTACACCAGTGAAGACAGAACTGTATACATAAACGATATTCCATCGAATCAATTAGAGAGTTGGATACAGATTGAAGCAAATCGTTTTCGGACAATAGTACCGCGTCTTTTCCACACAGAGCTTGAAGCAGTTTACGAAGAAAAGAATCGATCGCTAGATAACGATTATTGGAAGAGTCATGAAGCTCTCATTTCAAGCGTCTTCTCTAAACATCCGTATGGTACCCAGACCGTTATCGGCACGATAGACCATCTTAAAAATCCGTCGATAACAGAAATCAAAAAATACTTCAACACCTACTACCGGCCAAACAATGTCGCGATATGCATCAGTGGAGATCTTGATTACGAGAAGACAATCGCATTAATTGATGAACATTTTGGTGACTGGCAACCCAATGAGAATTTACCAAAATGGACCGCTCCCGAGGAAAATCCCATAACTGCTCCAGTTGTAAAAGAAGTTTATGGGCCGGACGCAGAATGGGTCGATATTGGATTTCGATTCGATCGCCAGAACAGCGATAAAAATAAATTGCTGACGTTGACCGACATGATTCTCTCTAACAGGCAAGCCGGGCTGATTGATCTGAATTTAAAACAGGAACAGAGAGTTCTTGAACCTTACAGTTATGTAAACACCATGAACGATTATTCTATCCATACTTTTGGTGGAAGACCTAGAGAAGGACAAAGTCTTGACGACGTCAGAAAATTAATATTAGAGCAAATTGAACTTGTAAAAAAAGGTGAATTTGAAGAATGGCTGATCGAAGCGGTGATCAATGATCTTAAGAAGAACAAAATTCAAAGTTCTGAAAACAACTGGTCCCGATCCAACGACATGGTAATGGCTTTTACAAATGATATTCCGTGGAATGAATACGTTTCCGAGATCGAAGAACTGAGAAAATTTACACGCGAGGATATAATGAAGTTTGCCACCGAACACTACAAAGACAATTATGTAGTTGTTTATAAAAGAACAGGAAAGGATCCGAATTCACGTAAGGTGACTAAGCCAACAATCACAAAAGTCACGCTTAACAAAGAGGATAAATCGCCATTTCATCAAAAAATTCTCACCAACAAAGTGGAGAAGCTTCAACCTGTATTCCTTGACTACAATAAAGACCTACAGAAGCTTTCAATGAATAAGGGATTGGAAGTTTTGTATACTCCAAACACTGAGAACGATTTGTTTTATCTGTATTTTCTCACTGATGCTGGCACCAACAATGATCCAAGACTGGAAATTGCTGTAGAATATCTTCAATATATCGGAACAGACAATATATCTGCGGAGGACCTGAAGAAGGAATTTTACAAACTAGGATGTGAGTTTAATGTTTTTGCAGCTGACGATCGTACATACGTCTACCTGACCGGCCTCAATGAAAATATGGAGAAAGCATTGCAGTTGTTTGAAAAACTTTTGGCTAACCCCAAAGCTGATGACCAGGCACTTGAGAAAATGATAGACGGTATTTCCAAGAAACGTGAAGACGCCAAGAAAGACAAGTGGGCGATCATGTTCTCGGGCATGGTTAACTATGGACTTTATGGCCCTTCGTCACCTTTTACAAACGTGCTCAGCAACAAGCAACTTCGCGAAGTAAAGTCAGAAGAATTGGTTGATATCATTCGAAACTTTTCCAAAACGGAGCATCGGGTTCTTTATTATGGCCCAGAGAAAAGCGATCGCGTAATAAGCATGTTAAATCAACATCATACCCTTCCAGAAGAAATCAAACCCGTTCCTCCGGAAAAGGAGTTTAAAATGAAAGATATGACCGCACCGGCCGTCTTCTGGGCTGACTACGATATGGTACAGGAGGAAATTATTTTCTTGTCTAAAGGTGATGTATTTGACAAAGAACGTTTACCAATGAGCCAAATGTTCAATGAATATTTTGGAGGTAGTATGAGTTCTCCTGTATTTCAGGAATTGAGGGAAGCGCAAGGTCTTGCGTACTCTGCATATGCCTTTTATGGAACCCCTTCCAAGCCAACTGACAATGACTTCTTTTATGCCTATGTAGGAACTCAGGCAGACAAGCAATCAGAGGCAATGGACGCGATGCAAAAATTGCTCAATGATTTTCCGAAATCGGAGAGTGGCCTGGAAGTCGCACGCAATTCAATATTGAACCAGATTGAAAGCCAACGCATAAATAAAGCTGGTATACTATTTAATTACCTCTATGCAAAAAAGCTTGGCGTTGACTACGACATGCGGAAGGATACCTATGAAAAGGTTCAGAACTTTACGCTTGATGACATCACCAAATTTCAGGAAAGTTATGTGAAGGGTAAGAACTTCAATGTTGTTCTTATTGGCCACAAAGACAAAATAGATTTCAAATCGCTACAGCGATACGGCAGGGTGAGGCAGCTTACACTGGATGAGATCTTTGGATATGAAAAGGAAGAGAAGATAAATTTGGAAGCAGGGCAATAGAACCAGGTGATCAGGTGATCGGTTGGTAATCGGTCCCGATAGCCATCAGATAGCCATCGGGATCGGTCGGCTCGATTTACGAGTCTAGTATATCACGGCTATCTACTGCCTATTCCACAAAAACAAAAACTACTTAAAGTTCCTCCCCTCCGGAAAAATCTTCTTCTGTAAAACTCCTCGCTCCTGTCCTACGATTGGCGAACTCTTTTCATCTGCACGAGACATCGTTGCCAGGGGCCTATCTTCTCTTACGGAAACAACTCGGCGCAACAATTTTGACAAATTGAAGCAACGTTGAACTATAACGTGAACCACCTCCCCTTCTATTTGCAATTTTCCTTCTACCATTAACAAACTGGAATGTAGGATCTCCTTTCGATACTTATCAAACAGTTGTTTAAATACTACCAGGTTGGCACATCCCGTTTCGTCTTCAATTGTCACAAAGCAAATTCCACTGGCCGTCCCTGGTCGTTGCCTGACCAGAATTAGGCCAGCAGCCCTTACAATATCACCATTCCTGCCACGCGCCAGGCGGGCTGACGGCACTACCTTTAGACTATCTAATTGATCTCTTACAAAACTTACCGGATGTGCCTTTAAAGACAACGAAGTTGTAACATAATCATGAGCAACATGCTCGGGCAACGACATCAACGGCAGATCGACCTTATGGTCTTCAATACCTTCCGAAGCTTTGCCACTAAAAATAGCAGCTGGCTCATCTTTTGTCGATGCTTGCCACAAAGCCTGGCGCCGGTCCAATCCCACTGAGCGGAAGGTATCGGCATCTGCCAATTTTTCCAGAGCTGCCGCTGTCAGGTCAGTAGAACGCAATTCAGAAATATCTTTGAAATGATTTTTCCT
>CAMLER010000305.1 GCA_946478915.1 uncultured Chryseolinea sp. | reverse complement strand
AAAAATGGAGTCCCGGTAGTATTTGTAAAGATTGCTGAAGTCAGTCTTAAAATTCTCATCGTCGATCAACGATAAGGGCTGCGGATCAAAGTGATCACCATTGAATTTATAGATGCTGAATACATCGCTAAGCTTGATGTTCTCGCGCAGCCCGAAGTGAACGTTGTATCCAAAAAGCGTTAGATCTCCAAACGCCATAATACCGCGTGCCACTCCGCTGTTTAGGGTAGTTATGCGTTGATTACCGATCAGTTGAAAACCTGTGGAACTGAAAATTTTCTTACGCGCACTATTCAGCTTCGCGAGTCGTTCCACCAGGTCCAATCGTTGTTCTTCCAGCCGCTTCCGGATGATCTCATAGGTCCCGGAATCCAATACGGAATTTACGTCTTCAGTTCCTGCCATCTATAGATAAGATAAATGCTTGACAAATGTTCCTAATCACTTTAACATTAGCTTTACTGACCGTCACATGAGCGAGAATAATTATCACAAGCTTGCTCACGGTGATGTGCTATATAATCATCACAGCCCTCATTCTATAGCTTCTTGTTGGATAACCCAAAACTGCTGGCGAGGTTTGCCAGATTGAGCAGCGATGGACGGTCCTCGTCGGAACTTTTTTGTTGCATTTTCAGAATCAGACTTGAAATGGTCAGATTCTTTATATCGTTCGTCGTAATATTATACTTCGTCGCAAAATCGCGGATGCGCGACAACAGATCAGCCCCGTTTTCACCGTCACCCAGCAACGCCGTTTTTAATTGTGTTGCATTTTCGCTCTCATTGATCAAACGATCGAATCCTTTCGCATTGGAAACCTGATTGACGATGTTTCGGAAGAACATCGTTTCACCGCCTACGATATCGATCTTGGCAGTTTTAAGAGCCTCTCCTAACACCATCGCCTGCGCTTCGGCAACATCTTTCTGAATATTGATCTGTGCGAGTTCGATTTCCTTTTCTTTTGCAAGCAACAACTTGAACTCTTCGTGATCTTTTCCTACAGCGTCCAGCTTCTTCATCGCTTCCGCCTTCTCCTGTATGCCGGAAGCCTCGGCTAAAGCCTTTTCTTTAGTTACTTCCGCCTGCGTCAATCCCTCTTTACGTTTCGCATCTGCCATTTTCTCAATCACAGTGGCATCTACAATACCTTGCCTTTCCGCAGCTTCTGCTTTAGCCATCATAACCTCTGCCTCGGACAGCCCTAAGGTTGCTTCTTCCCTTGCCTGAGCTTCAGCAAGTATTTTGCGCGCCTCGGCTTGTTTTACAGCCGCTTCTTTTTTAGCGTCAGCATCTATTATCAATTGCTTGGCTTTTTCTTCTGCTGCTTTCTTTTCCGCTTCTGCTGCCTTCACGGTGTAGATCAGTTTCTCTTCGGCTTGCTGACTTGCTTGAGTGAGGCCTACTGTCTTATTGCGTTCCACACTACGGAAAGCCTCCAGGTCTTTTACGCCTTGCTGCTCTTCTACCACTCCTTTTTCAAGGCGTACGCGATCGCGAATCACATCCTGAATATTCTTTCGCTCAATTTCGACCGTTTTCTCCTTTTCAATTTGTGCAAGTGTTACGATCTTCTCGCGTTCCGTAATTTCTAATGCCCGATCCTTTTCGACACGTTCTGTTTCAACAGCATCCGTCCGTTGTTTATTCTTTTCTGCTATGATGATCTGGCGCAGCTTATTTTCTTCCTGAACGGCGAGTGTCTCTTCAGTCTTGATGCGAACGGTTTCTGATTTCAGTCGCTCCTCCTCTCGCACCTTAAGTATTTCCGCTTGTTCTCTGGCGCGTATGTTATCAATTTCTCTACGCTGCTTTTCTTCCTTTTCGGCCATTTGCCGCTCCAGTTCCAGAATGGCTTCACGCGCTTCAACATCTTGTTTTTTGATCACCTTTTCTTCTTCGCGTTTGATCAAATTCGCTTTGATATTCTGAGCAGCGGTGAGTTCGGTGATCTTCTTAATACCTTGTGAATCCAGAATGTTTTGGGGACTGAGAAATTTCATTTCCGTCTGTTCCAAGAAATCAATAGCGCAGTCGTCGAGAATATAACCGTTAAGATCTGTTCCAATAATATTCAGGATCTCGGTTCTGAATTCACGTCGGGCCTCATACAATTCGATAAAATCGAATTTCTTACCCACTGTTTTTAATGCTTCAGAGAATTTTGCTTCGAAGAGAATGCACAGTGTTTCAATATCACTCGCTCGTTCTGTGCCGATAGCTTGCGCCACATTCAGAACATCTTCAACGCTTTTATTTACGCGAATGAAGAATGCCACCTTTATGTCAGCACGTATATTGTCTTTACAAATAAGTCCATCTTGTTCAAGACGATCGATTTGCAGTTTCTTTACAGAAATATCCATAATCTCCATTTTGTGGAGAATAGGAATTACATACATACCCTTGTTGAAGGCGACTTTGCCGCCACCAACTCCGGTTCGCACGATCGCTTTTCCCTGCGGAATTTTTTTGTAAAAAGTTGCAAAGCTGAAAAGGATAATGAAAATGATGAATGCAATTCCGCCGATAAATAATAAGCTAATGCCGCCAAGTACGTCCATAGTAGTGGTGTGGTTTAATGGTTATTGATGAAAAGGGATGGTTTAGGTTTGTGCAATTATTTAAACGATGTTGGAAAGGTTGACTTCCGGAACAACGAGGTAAAATCTTTTGTCCGCCGATTCGTCGGCAATCATGACTTCTGCATCATAGCCGATGGATTCACCGGTCTTACTTTTGACATTGATGCGAATAATATCGCTCTGTATTTTCACTTCTGCTGCACCGATGGTGTCGCCCGCGATTGTACTTTTCATCCTGGCAATCCGGCCTAACAATTCTTGCGGTTCTTCTCCATTATAACCCATGTTCTCATAAACTTTGATCAACGGCTTTGTTGCATAACGGGTTATGAGATAAGCGACCAATACAATCGGAACTAGTGTGATCACAGATTTCCATCCCCAATTCGCCAATCCCAGCAACACTGACGATGTAAGGGTCATAATCCAGGCCACGAACTTGAAGACGGAATACACTACCATAAAAGGTACTTTTCCGACGTTTACAAATTCCAGGGCTTTCTGAAAAAAGGAACTGTCTGAGGCAACGTCGCTGTCAACGTCTACATCCACGTCAGCGCCTTGGGCAGGCGAATCGATATCAATGCCGGAATCGCTAAAAAGGTCACCAGCGATAAAGGTGGTTATCCAGTAAATTGCAGTTATCCCGGTGAGAACGGTCATGATAGCATTGCTCAACGGATGAAACAATAGGTCGATTATGCCTGACATTGGAAATTATTGGTTAACGTTAAGATATACCCAGTTTCTCTTTGATGGCTTGAAGATCTTTTTCAATGGATAAAGAGTCGTCCTTTAGGATGCTGTTCAATTCTTCCTTCTTGCTATTCTTATCGCGGGCTAATTCGCCATATGCCTGCGAGAGCGCTTCCTGGTCCTCTACCTTCGACTTCATCCGCTCGAGCATCGTAATCACTCCATTGCTGTCAACCTGGGCAAGTTGCTTATTAACTTGCTCCGTTGCCTTGCTAACTTTCACTCTCGCTTTCAAGGTGCGCAACTCCTTTTCCCACTTCTCCATGTTTTCTTTCAGAATTTCGGTGTTGCGCAGCATTTCACTGGACGATTGCTGCAATGCATTTGCTTGCTGACCTAATTCCTCCGATTCCGAATGATATTTTTTATGCAACGACAACGCTTCGCGCGCCAGGTCTTCAGCCTTCACCAAATCAACCTGTCCCGACTGCGCTTTTTGCATGATCAATATAGCTTTTTCAGCATAATTTCTTGACTCTTGTTGACAATGATGCTGATCATTTCCTGCGCGGATTGCCAGGGCCTTTACCTTGGCATATGCTTCAGTTGCTTCTGCCAGATCTGCACGAAGTTCCCTGATACCTTGTTCGGTCATTTTGATCGGATCTTCCATCTTATCAACAGCGGCATGGATTTCTGCCTGGCCTATTCTGAAAAGTCTCTTGAAAATATTCATAGCTTCAATTTTTAGTTTTTAATCTATTTAACGTTTCGAAAAGTCAATGATTTGTTGGGAAAACTCGCTTAACAATAAACCAAGTGAATTCAAGGCACTCTCAAACTCATTAAAGTCAAGACTTTTTAATTGCATTGTGTATCGAAATAATACCCGGTCACCTTCTTCATTGATGACAAAAGCGCCGTGAATCGTGTCTCTGTTCTTTTGAAGCAGTTTCTTAAACATGTCCAAATTGTCTTCTCTAAAGGAGAAAAGAAACTGTTCCATGATAAGTATTGGAGGAGCTACCCCGAGGATCAAATTATGGATACCGTCGTGTTCATTATTAATTTTTAATATACCGTTGCGCTCATTCTTATACAGGATCCTGCAGTTGAGCCTGATGGCATAGTCTTCGATGATCTCAAAATGATTCATAACGTAGGGTTGCTGCTGCTCAACAAACCTATAAATAATAATTAACAATTGCAAATATTTTTAGCATTGTGATAATAGAAATTACAACTATATTTGCAACACATGACGAAGATCGGGGCGAACATCAAAAAGATCAGAACGACGAAAGGGCTAAGCCAGCAGGCTTTTGCCGAGCTGTTTGCGTTAACACGCGGCAATATTTCATCTTATGAGGAAAATCGGGCAGAGCCGCGACTCGAAACCGTCATGCAGATTGCCAATTATTTTAGCATACCGCTGGAAAAGTTTGTTAACCTTAATCTCTCCATTCATGAGATCCTGAAGTATAACGGTGATAAGCTGATTGAAGATGAAAATCACATCATCAATCTTCATTTAAGGCAGGTCCCCTACATAAACGATGTTATATATCTAAAATGCTCTTATCAGGAGCTTGCATTTAATGATTGGGAAAGTTTTCCAAAGTTGGTCCTACCAGAAGTTAACAATAGCCATATGGTTGCAGTGAATTTCAATCCCAACATTCCGCACCATGAATCACTCCCACCCTATCAGATGAGCGACGTTCTGATTTTTGAAGAAGTGAACAAACAAAATGTTCATCTCTGTCAACATAAAGCCGGGCTCTATGTCAGCGACAGAGAAATTATGATTGGCAGATTTGAAATGAAGGATGAGCAGATCGAACTTGTGTTAAATGATTTCAAAAGGGAGCGCTTCGACTTCAAACATCGCCAGATGTTTTGGAAATTATTTGCAACGTATCAACACGAAAAATAAGGTATACGAATCCAGCCTTCTGCTAGCCCCTCACTTATTAAGGAAGCTATTTATTCCAAACAGAGGAAAGTTTTCGTACTTCAAGCTTCCGTACATGGACCGCTTCACCGCCAGCGCGTAGTTTCAGTGTTTCCATACCACCATCTGCGAAATAGAGGTTAGTCATTGACGTTAGTCCGTCATCAAAGTAGACTTCAATACTACCAATATCCATGACGATTGTAAACGCAACTGAGTCAGTACCCGCATACCGGTCCGCCCAGACGATACCATGGAAGTCCTTCGAAAAATCGTTCCTGCCGGCCGTAGACCTGTCAACAAAAAACCGATTAGTTTTTAAGTCATATCCAGTACTTAATTTCTGATTCTTTTTGTTGGCAAACTCAATACTAAAGGTCTTTGCTTCCACCACACCTTGAATAATAGAGATGGTCAATGGGTACTTTACCTTTGTGGCGAGGTTCAGCGAATCTTTGACTGCAACATCGGTAAAAACAACTGTGTCAGTAGAAGAATTCAGAAGTTCAGGTATCACCATTGATCTGATAACTACTCTCCCATCGATGTCAACCAAACTTAGTTCTCTTGCAAGGGAAGCCGCACCTCTCCATTTTTCTGTCGGTACGATTTGTGCATAGGCCCAGTTGTTCATCCAGCCAACAAAAATCCTTCTATTGTTCTGAGTATTTGCGTACGTAACGCCGGCATAATTATCCTGTCCCCAGTCGATCCAATTAGCTTCCGAATTGTTGGAGTCCGGTTTAAAATTCCTACCATCAAATTCACCAATAAAATATTGTGTGGCTGAACCCACGTTGGGCCCTCCGGGATTAATACTCACCAGCATTACCCATTTTTGTTTTGATTTACCCTCGACAACCAATGGAAAAAGATCAGGGCATTCCCAAACTCCGCCGTGAGCGCCAAAACCTTTTCCAAATTCACTGAGCTTTGTCCATGACCTAAGATCGGGAGAGGCATATAGTTCTACGTGATCGAGTACGGCAAGTATCATCACCCATTTATTGGTGGATTCGTGCCAAAATACTTTTGGATCGCGGAAATCCCGGATGCCCGGATTTTCTAAGACAGGATTTTTTTCGTACTTAGTCCAACTACGCCCATTGTCGAGACTGAAGGCAATTCCTTGCGTTTGAAACTCAATGCTTCCTGTTT
>CAMLER010000304.1 GCA_946478915.1 uncultured Chryseolinea sp. | reverse complement strand
CAAATTATCGTCGAGGGAAATCGCTACGCCTTCGATGTTCAGGAAGAAATGAAGGCAATCCTTGCGAACAAAGAAGGTGTCACCCCAGCGCATATTGCTATTGGCGCTGGTTCAGGAGATTTGCTTTGTCAGGCTGGTGCTGCCTTCGGTGTTGAAGGTGGGCGGGTCCTTTCAGCATTTCCGACCTTCCCGTTGCTCATGTACTACGCGACTGCATTCCGCGCTACGTGGGACAAAGTAAATCTCAATGACAACCTGGAACACGACTATGATGCCATGGCAGCTCGTGTGACGGATGAAACCAAGTTAGTGTTTGTCTGCAATCCGAACAATCCAACGGGGACGCTAGTGGACCCGGTACTTGTAAGACAATTCTGTGAAGAAGTATCAAAAAGAACAACGGTATATGTAGACGAAGCATACGTTGAGTTCTTAAATCCTGAGCAACAGATTTCAATGGTTGAGTTGGTGAAGTCGGATGCAAACGTGATTGTCTCTAAAACATTTTCGAAGATCTATGGATTAGCAGGATTACGACTCGGGTACGTTGTTGGTCGGCCTGACCTCGTAAAAAAGATCGACAAGTATCACATGGGAATTGCAAACAACCAACCAGCGCTTGCGGCTGCTAAAGCTTCCTTGGGTGATAGCGAGTTTATGGAATATTGTCGTCGGAAGAATGCAGAAGCACGTGAACACCTCACAGATTACCTTGATAAGAAAGGTGCCTGGTATGCAAAGTCGCACACGAACTTTCTTTTCTTTCCCGCTAAGACAGATGCAGCAATGGTATTATCGAAGCTCGCCGAAAAAGGAATCAGAATTCGCGTCTGGGATTACAAAGATCAACAATGGTTTAGAGTGAGTATCGGTACGTTGGAGGAGATGAAGGTTTTTACGAGGGAGTTTGATGTTTTAGTTTAAAGTTGTTTAAAGTTTAAGGTTCAAAGTTTGAGGTTTGAGGTTTCGCTCGAGAATAGGATGTACAATATTGGCTCGAGCGTCACTTCGGTGTTCAGTATTCCTTGTTCATTATTCGGTGTTCGTGTTCCTTGTTCAAACATACTGGCTATCGGTATTCGGTGTTCAATTTCCTTTGGATTCCTAGACAAATTGACCCCAAGGGATCATTTCAAATCCATCACCACCGCCACAATTTTGTGGCATGGAAAGAAAAGTTTATGAAAACCCGGTTTACGGCGACAAAGCAGTTTTTTTGAAAACGGCAGAAGACACGAATGGTCTTTGTACGCTCATCGAAATGCAAGTTGCTCCAGGTGGAGGAAATCAACCACATTCCCATGATGACTATGCAGAATGCTTTATTGTATTGGAGGGAGAGTTAACCCTGCTGGTTGGAAAGGAATATCGAAAACTAAAAAAGGGCGAAACATTAAAGGTACCTGCGCGAACAGTTCATTGTTTTAAAAACCGAAGCAAAACCCCTGTCAAGTTTTTAGTGGAGTTTACACCGGGTCAACCAGGATTTGAAAAAGTATTAAAGATAGGTTATGGGCTGGCGAAAGATGGACTGACCAGCAGCAAGGGAGTGCCCAACAAATTTTCGCACTTTGCTTTGTTAGTAGTTATGTCGTCAGTGAAGATACCTGGTCTATTTGGTTTGATGATGCCCTTCTTTCGATGGGCTGCAGATCGCGCGATACGCAATGGCGAAGCGGATGAATTGATCGGGCGGTATTGTGGCTAACACTATGGTTGTCGCGTCACTCCACACCTATACCCTATACCTTATACCTCTCTCATTCCCTATTCCTTGTAAAGCAGCAATTAAAAACATAAATTATTCATACAATCATCGAGGTGTAAGCCTACGATCATGAGATACCAAAGTTTCGACCCCACTCCTGCACTTAAGGAATTCGTATGGAACTATACTGTAATACATCTCCAGTTCGAATCGGCGGATTTAGTCCCTGCGAAGCATCGCGCACCAAAGGCTGAACAAAAAATTGTTTTTTATCTCAAGGGATCAGTAGACCTTTTTGATCTTAAATCTGGGAAAGCTGGTACACCGCCGTCAGTATCGATTTACACTCATCAGTTGGAAAGAAGAGTTTTACGAGTCTCTGCTGAATTCTTTGCAATTGTGGTATATCTCAAACCCGGCACGTTGTATAGGTTGCTTGGATTTCCGATGACAGAATTCAACAAGCAATATTTTGATGCGGAAGTCTTTTTTGGCAACGAAATAAGACTGGTGAGGGAAAAACTCGCTGATGCAAAGAGTATTGCTGCGATGATTGCAATTATCGAAGAACTCCTGACGAAAAAATGTATCAGACTGCAGGAGAAAGCCTCAGTTGATCAGGTCGCTTCTAATGTGATGATAAATCCTGCCACGTTTTCACTCGATCGTATGGCGAATGATGCGTGTTTAAGTACAAAACAATTTTATAGAAAATTTACTCAGCGGATTGGAATTTCACCAAAGTATTTCAGCCGGCTTTCCCGTTTCAATCAGGCATACCAATACAAATTGAGCAATCCAGGAATAAGCTGGTCGTCGATTGCGCAAGAGTTTGCCTACACGGATTATCATCACCTGGAAAAGGAATTTAAAGAATTTCTTGGCCTGACGCCTGGAGAATGGTTAAAAGCAGAACTGGCTGCGCCGGAAAGAATTTTGAAACTTAGATAAGAAAGTCCTTTTTCTACCCAATCTTTTACAACGGTTGAGACAACTTGCCTGTCGTTCACAGGAATTGCTCTGTGGAATAGCAGAGGTTTAACCACAAAATATTATCTATGAAATCGCAGTTTGTTTGTCTGTTTGTGTATGTATGTTCGTTTGGCATAACCACTATTGCCATGTGTCAGGATCCAAGAGAAGCAGAGATAAGAAGGCTTGAGAAAATCGAAAGAGAAGCGGTCTTAGCCAGTGATTCAGCGACACTATTTAATAAGATATGGTCGCCAACAATGATCATTAACACTCCTGCCAACGTAGTGGGTACTGTACAAGGTACCAAAGCTATTTTTCGTGCCGGTGGACTAAGCTATCAGGAATTTGAAAGAACAATTGAAAAAATCTCTTTTAATGACAATGTTGCTATTGTAATGGGGGGAGAGGTAATAATGCCGCGAGGAACCCAACCGAATGCTGGAAAAACAGTGAGGCGTCGTTTTACGCACGTCTGGCTTTACAAAAACAATTCCTGGAGTATTATCGGGCGACAAGCAACGATTTTTAAAGTTGAGTAGATACCCATGACTTTATCTCCGGCTCTCAACATATCTTCTTAATTCCTTCATCGCAAATTGTCACAATAAAAATAGGAATCTGAAATTGGCAGTGATAGTTTGCGAAAAGTATGCACAGATTTTTTGCTTTCTTGTCACGCGCCGGACTGGATAGTTTCTCCCTGCTCATGGTTGGGATGGTAATTCTGGCGTGGCGCTTTCCCGAAGCCGCCAGCCCGGATAGCCCAATTGATCTCAGACTCATTGGAAATATTGGTGTAGTATTCATTTTCTTTTTTTATGGATTGAAACTGGACCCTGCCAAGCTACTTGCACAGCTGGGGCGCTGGCGGATGCACTTTCTGATACAGTCCACCACGTTCATCATATTCCCATTGATAATTTTATTCTGCCGCGCTTTTTTCTATGTGCCTGATTATGATCTTTTATGGGTTGGAGCATTTTATTTATCAGCAGTCCCTTCAACAGTTTCTTCATCAGTAGTAATGGTTTCGATCGCAGGGGGGAACGTGCCTGCTGCGATCTTTAATGCAAGCGTCTCAAGCCTGCTTGGAATATTTATCACACCGGTATGGATGAACCTGTTAGTTAATTCCAACCAACTTTCTGCAGACGATTTGACTGGTGTTATTCTTGATCTTTGTTTGCAGGTGCTCATTCCAGTGGCAGCGGGAATTATACTTCACGGCAAGCTTGGATATCTGGCGACGCGTTATCGTAACCAGTTAAAATATATCGACCAGGCTATAATTCTACTGATCGTGTTTCGGGCATTTTGTGATTCGTTCTTAAATAGAATGTTTGATGGCTATTCAATCCTTGAACTATTGGGGCTGGGCGTTCTCATGCTTTTGTTATTTTTCTTTTTGCTTGCTGTTATGCAACTCATTGCGGCCCGATTGAATTTCAGTCGTGAAGACCGGATCACCGTTATCTTTTGTGGTTCAAAAAAGTCATTGATACAAGGAGTGGTAATGGGCCAGATTCTGTTCCCTGATGCAGCAGCTTTCGCCATTGTGTTGCTGCCATTGATGCTTTATCACGCTCTTCAACTTTTTGTGGGAAGTATACTCGCACAACGGATGAGTCGTGCCAGAAATTGAAAAGTGTATGAAGAAGCGCTGTAAAATTTGACCGGGCCTAAAGATGTCCAGTCATAAGTATCGACAACCTATTTAAAAACCGCAAAAAATTCCCCATCAGTGAATATTGTTTTTTCAAACCCAACACCTTCAAACGTCCCTTTCACAATATTGTCTTCTACTGATGTAAGTGTAAGTTTTGCATCCCAATACAGACTTGTTGTTCCTGCAAGGGTCCTGCCATATGCCGAGTTTCTAGGGTTTGAGTCGAGTATGTTGCACCAAAACGCGGGACCGTCTTGAGTGTCATCTCCGGGACCATTGATCACATATGGTAATTGTACTTTTTGAAAATCCACTCCTCGTATCGTTATCGTCCATGTTAAATATTCGTTGTCTGTGCTATGAAAGGTCGCGCTCAATTCGTTAGAGCTGAGATAATGTGTGACATTATTATCCACGCTGCCCGAATAGATCGTTTTGACTCCGTTAACTTTTGACTTGATATACCCGGTATCAGGGAGAACGACGCTGTCCTGGCAAGATGCTATCATTAATGCCGAAACGATGATTACAACCAACATCTCAGTTTTCATAAGTATAAATTAACAGAATTTTTTCTATTGTCAAATTCTCAATTTGAGACAACTTGTTATTACTCAAGACATTTTTAGATAACTAAAATTGATTGGTGTCTAGGCTCGTGTATGCTAAATCCACCATGAATACTGACATGGAATTCATCCGGGGGTGTAAACCAAACTTCCGCTTGTTAAATGCCAGTGACGACTTGTGTGAGAAGTATTACAGGTTCTAACGTTTATCTTTTTCGATTATTGTGAATATTTACCGATGCGCAGTTCTTTCATATACTTATACTCCCGTGGCGAAATTAGATCAGAATTTGTGTCGTCTGAAAGCTTTCTCATCATCCCTTTTGCTTTTACTGATATTCAAAGATTTACTTGGGATTAATATTGTTTTCTCCCTTCAATCCTAAAAAGTATACGATATTCCCGCTAAGGCATAATGGAATAAAGCAAAATTGTAAACTTCATCATTATCCGCGCCACCTTCAAGGATGCGGTATCCCAGGCGAACCCGAAGATTGTCAGATAGCTTATACGTTGCGGCAAGCGAAATGTCTTCAGCTCGGCCTTGGGGCGCAGCTAGCGCGTCGCCATCCAGAACCAGGCCGAATTGATCGTTCACATTCCATAGCAATCTGAAATTAATAATGGGAACAAATCCGACATCGTCTTTTTCGGAATAAAGTCCTTCCGATGAAAGGGCGATTTGTGCGTCACGGATCTTCGCCGTGAATCCCAAACCAAACTCCACTTTCGGTTTCTTGACAATGTCGTATCGATATGTTAACCGGTAAGAATTGAATTTGTAAGTTCCTCGTAGTTGTGAATTGGCGTTGAACACTACTCCCTCGAATAGAATGTCCTCCGCCACTCTGCCCTCTGATTGTGTTTCAAGAGGTGCGTACAGCAAAGAAAGCGTGTGGCGCGATTTTATTGTATAACTCAATCTTAGCCGATAAAAAAATTCTGTATCTGGAGTCAACTGATCTTTTAGCGAAAATCGCGTTCCCTGATCTCCTGGAATTTGAACATCGTTATAACCTGTAAAAACGGCTCCTGTTTCCAGGTCGAGTGTAGCCTGCGCCTTACCGGGTATACTTATCAATACAGTAAAGCATAGAATGATAGATAATCTAAGTAAAAGTCTCATGTTTTCCCTCCTGTTCCATCGAGCTACCTGGTTTTGGTAACGTGCACTAAGAACAAGTGATGTGACAATTAGGTTATGTCATTTACCTTTTTCTTCAACACATTTTGGAGGGTATGGAGGGGTGTGAACTACTCATGTTGCCAGCATCGACCGCCTGGCTCTTTAGTCGTTCGCAAGCATCTGTTTCCGGATTTAGTTAACGCGATACATTGTGTTGGGCCGCCAGTCTTTGCAGCGGAAGGACGATCTGCTATACCGAGTGTATTGGATCCGGAGATTTTGGGTTTGCAGACTGAGCAAGCCTGATAACTCTTGATGATTGCTGAATCGATTTGGATTGCAATTTTACTTTTG
>CAMLER010000303.1 GCA_946478915.1 uncultured Chryseolinea sp. | reverse complement strand
TCGAGTGGCCTGATTATGCAGCTTCGGCAGATGTAGACAAAATTCCCACCGTATTCAGTCAGAATGGTGCGTTCAATAGTTTTTATTATTTGAACAATAATTCTGCGCAGACCACATACAACACCAAGTTCTCAATATTTTATGACAACCGATTGGTCAGCTCCAGCCTTCTGTGGGATGAACTTGATTATACTTTTAATGCACCACTCAATAGTATGGAACTGGTGAGGTTTGCGAAAGCAGATTTTACTGTCGATGTAATTGAATACTGGGTCACTCAGCGGCCGCAGCTGTTTGAATCCAACTGGAACGGAGCAGACGGTACCGATTTGGAATACTCGGAAGGCGATTTCTTCATCTTTAACCTTACAGAACAAATGCTTTATGGCGGCGTCCGTATCGTCCAACAAAGCCCGCGAATAATCGAAGTTTACCTTGCGGTTCCGAATTAGTAGTCTATAGTGGATAAGGTACCGATAATGTCAACCTGCTTAACATTAACTCGTGCCCAGGCGCTCAGGGTCCCTTCGGGGACTTCTGAGTAACGCGCGACTGGTGTGAACGATTATGAAGTTTAGCTCACTGTGTCGTACATCTTTAATCCGCGTAACAGTCTATTGATAGTCTGAGCAAGTCGGACAACCTTAGTTTCTTCCTTTCTGGCAGAATATACCCAGTCAATGTAATGCTTGCGTTGGCTCTCAGTGAGCGAATTAAAGAACGTAAGTGCCCTCGGTTCGTCTTCTAGACAAAGGATCATCTCCTGAGGAATTTCTAAAGGATCATCGTCAGGATAGAGAACTACCTGAACCCAATCCCCTTCACCCTTCTTAATAGCCTTTCTGATTTCAGCTTTCACCGGCAAAAACAAGTTACCATTGCCCATCGGCATCAAGTGATACTTTTTGATTTCATATCCATCAATTGAGCCTTTCACTTTCATCCAGCCAAAAGGAGTACCTGAGGAAGCTTTGACGCTGGGGACCCGCACATAAGTCCAGCCTCCCTTCCCCTGAAATTTTTCCAAAACAATTTTTTTGTTGACGATAGCTTTCACCTTGATGATTTAATCGTTGCCTGAAAAATAATGATGAGAAGTCAATGCCAAAAAAGAAACAACACCAATAGAAATTAGTCACGTAATCAGTTTTTGACCAAATATCTTTTTCAGCGAAACCACCCACCTACCTGTCACTATTATGGCTACTCAATATATTATGCTTGACCGGATCGCGCATTATTTTATAATTTTGTCTTTGCGTTCACTTATTGCAAAATACCAAGAAAAGGATGGACAGTCTCTATGATTTTGTGACGACAAATCCGGAGGCCATGCGACAATTTTCCTGCAAAGGAGTACTGTTCCTGAAAATGGATTGTCCACGTAGCCTCAAGTTTGACGACTGGAATGCGCACAATCTTTTCATACATGTGCTGAACGGAAACAAATGCCTTTACACAAGAGACAAATCGTGGCAGCTGACATTAGGTTCAACCTTTTTTGTGAAGAAGGGAGCCATCACGGTTGAAAAGATTGGCGAGGATCCTCTTTGTGCTCTGATGTTTTTCGTCCCCGACCAATATATCCGTTGCTTCATTAAGGAAAACAAGCCTATTCTATCAGCCCCCAATTCAAACGAAGAAACGGGTGACCAGGTAATAGAGGTTTCTACGACGCCGGTGATGCAGGCTTTTTATGAATCTGTATTGTCATACTTTGAGAGCGGAATCGCCCCAGCAGAAGATTTATTGGAACTCAAAGTCCGCGAACTCTTGTTGAACATCATTACTTCCAAAAACAACCCGACGCTAATTGCCTACTTTTGCAGATTGGCCCAGGATGGTGTTGATGATCTGAGGGAAATAATGGAGAACAATAGTTTATACAACCTGGATCTTCAACAATACGCAAAACTTTGTAACAGAAGTCTTTCAAAATTTAAAAGAGATTTTGCGGCAACCTTTAATGATTCGCCTGGGCGTTGGCTGTTGCAAAAAAGAATTGACCATGCACAGCGACTTCTCATACAAACCGACAAGCAAATTATCGATGTAGCGCTTGAGAGCGGCTTTAGCAATATTTCACATTTCGACAGAGTCTTCAAAGAATCCACAGGCGTCTCTCCGTTGAAGTATCGCAAGGGAATACTGGCAAATGCCAGTTGATCTGCAGATTGGACTTTTAAGAGAATTCTTTGGCCCTCCTGGCAAAGTCAACATCAAATCACCGGCGTAATTTTGCTCATACATAAGATTTACAAGATCTAACGACTAATGTATGAACACAAATCCCTCTCCCTTCAAGAAGACTTTCGCGATGCTGACCACAGTGTTTTGCCTAAGTTTTTACTTTTCATTCTGTCAACAAACAGAAAGTGCAAAGACAACGACCGCCTCGAAAACAATTGTTCTCGCTAACGCTGGTGAAGTCACAATTGCAACTGCGCCAGACGACAAGCAAGTAAAAATTGAGCTCGCCGAAGTGAAAAAGAAAATGTCGCTGAACACGCCTGCTGTTCTGCAACGTATCCGGTATTGGGACTCGGGAGCTCCGGCCTATCGCTGGAATCAGATCGGCTACCAACTCACGGGCGCACAATTTTTTGTAAACAACGGACTTACATTTTTTAAAGGACCCATGGCGTGGATGAATATGGCGATCTATGATGCTACAGTTGCTGCGCTGAAAGCAAAGCAACAAACATCGAGAAAAAGACCATTTCAAGTCGATGCGTCTATCGATCCCGTTGTGAAGGCGCCTGATACATATTCCTACCCGTGTGAGCACGCGGTTACTGCCGGCGCCGCCGCAACCGTGTTGGCGCACTTTTTCCCTGAAGTTGCCGATTCTATTATTTCGCTCGGTAAGCAGGCTGCCGAATCCAGAGTATCGGCAGGCGTGCAGTTTCCCAGCGACGTCGAACAGGGATGGAAACTTGGCGAACAAGTGGCAGAAAAAGTTATTGCAAAATCGAAGGTTCATCTCCCGGATGCACCCTGGACCGGTGACCAGCCAAATGACGCTACGCACTGGAAAGGTCCATATCCTGTGGGAGCAATAACAACGACGTTCAAGCCATTGATTTTAAGATCAGGCGATCAGTTTAGGCCAGCAGCTCCGCCGGACTTTACGAAAGAGATGGAAGAAATGAGAAATTTCAAGCAAAATTTCTATACAGCTTCCCAGGCGTATTACTGGGCAGCTCACAGTGGACTCGATATATGGACGGACGTGGCTAACGCAAAAATTTTTGAATATCATCTTGAAAGGAATACGCTTGAATGTGCTCGTATATATGCTATGCTTCACATGAGCATATACGACTGTGCTATTGCTATAATGGATGCCAAATATGCTTACTTTGGAATACGTCCTGACCAAATGGATCCCAATTTTAAGCCACTTATAGGCTATACGCCTCCTTTTCCGGGATATCCCTCGGGTCACGCAACTGCTTCATCCACTGCGGCCGCAATTTTGTCGCACGTCTTTCCACAAGATGCACCAATGTTCAGCCAATTGGCGAAAGAATGTGCTGACTCAAGGTTCTATGCAGGAATACATTTCCCTACGGACAACAAAGTAGGTCTAGATATGGGTGAAAAAATAGGTGACTACATTTTTGCAACATTGAGCAAGCGGATGTAGAAGTGCCTAATGCTACTTTGTCAATTTGTTCTTTTTATGTGGGAGTAGACAAATCCCTGAGGGCAGGGAATAAGGAATAAGGAATAAGGAATAAGGATCAGTCGTTCACGTAATTTTTGCTACGGCGGTTTATTCGGAAAGTGTGTACCCTGGTCCCTACTCATCTTTTTCAGGAATTACAAATAATTGAAAATCCACAGCACTAGCAGCTGTGGATTTTTCTTACATACACTTTAATTAGCCTCCGTGTATTTCTTAAAGTTATTGAGAATTGCCTGCCAACCGTCACGTTGCATTTCGATGGGATTTTCCGATTCCGGATCAAACGTCTCAACTATTTTAGTTTCCCCACCATTTTCTTCGAAAACGATTTTTGCCTTTCTGCCATCACTCATTACATACTCTATAAAAGTTTTTGGGGTTACGTTGGTGTATACGCCTTCAAAATCAAAGCTGAAGCTACCATCCTTTGCCGCCATTGTGGTTTTGAACTTACCATCTTTTCTCAAATCATTATCGGCATACGGAGCATGCCAATCATCAGAAGCAGTTGCCCATTTCGTGATATGCTCAGGCCCTGACCAATACTTCCACACTTTTTCTATTGGCGCTTTAACCGATGTTTCGATTGTAATCGCTGTTCCTTCCTTTGTTTCCATAATCTTCTTTTATGTTTTGTTCATTTATTACACGACAAACATAGAAGAAAGTTAAGCGTGCAAAGGGAGGCAAATTCGACTTTTTCGAGGGCAGAATACGACACAACATCTACAACCAATAGCATTACAGTTAACTTCAATCTGCCAGACTCGCATGGGATTCGTGCCATCAACCGACGAAAATATCGGGACGACCGGAAGTGATTACCTTTAACATTTTGATTCTAAAAATCTTGCCGCCCCGCTTCATTCGGCCCTGTTTCCGTGGCAATAAATTGTCAGGAAATAGCTACTTTTCAGCAAGCCAAAAAAATACAACCAATGTGGAAGCTTTATACTTTTCTATTCTGTGTCATCTTTTCCATGAATAAAATTAACGCTCAGGAAATTTTTCCGCTATACCAAGATAAAATACCCAACAGCAAACCGGCCTCTAACGAAGAAAAAACTGAAGAACGCAATGGTATGACAATCGTCAGCAAAATTTCAGTGCCTACCCTTCAATACTACCCGGCGCCAGGTCAGCAGCGCGCGTCTGCTGTAATAATCTTTCCCGGGGGTGGCTACGCCATCAATGCAATCCGTCACGAGGGGCATGATGTAGCCCGGAAGTTCAACGAGATTGGCATTTCTGCTTTTGTGGTCAAATATCGCATCCCTGACGATCGGACAATGGGAAACAAAACCTTAGGACCCCTCCAAGATGCACAACAGGCTATAAAAACTGTTAGGGAACAGTCAGCAAAATTTAAAATTGACCCAGAACGCGTCGGGATCATGGGATTTTCAGCTGGCGGACACCTTGCTTCTACTGCGGGAACTCACTTCAAGGATAGTCATATCGCTAATGAGAAAAAGACCAGTCTTCGCCCCGATTTCATGATCCTTATTTACCCGGTGATTAGTTTTCAAAATGACATTGGCCACCGCGGTTCACGCGACAATCTGCTGGGTAATGATCCAACTCCGGAAGGGGTAAACCTATATTCAAATGAATTACAGGTAACAAAGGAAACTCCGCCATCATTTTTAGTTCACGCCAGCGATGACAAGGTTGTGCCAGTAGCCAACAGCATTAAATTTTACGAAAGCCTTCTCAAGTATGATGTTTCCGGGGAATTGCATATTTACCAGGAAGGTGGTCACGGTTTTGGATTGAACAATCCGACGACCTCTGCAGATTGGTTCATTACCTGTAAACAATGGTTAGAGGCTAACGACTGGCTTAAGGCTAAAAAGTAGGTGTATCCACTTCCAGTTAAGCCGCACATAAAAATAGAGACTTATGAACTCGCAAATTTTTGAACAGGTTGATGACTACATTCGTGGTCTTGTCGGAATTGAGGACGACGCGTTAAAGGCAGCGGACAATTCCATTAAAGAATCTAATATTCCGCCAATAAGTGTCTCGGCCAATCAGGGAAAATTTTTGCAAGTGCTGGCAAAGACCTGTAGGGCAAATAAAATTCTTGAGATTGGCACGCTGGTCGGGTATAGCACCATCTGGATGGCGCGGGCTCTACCTGCTGGCGGCAAGCTGATTTCTCTTGAGTTCGAGCCCCTACATGCCAAGGTTGCCCGTGAAAATATAAAACGAGCGGAGTTGAGTAACGTAGTAGATATACGCGTCGGTAATGCGATTGACCTTTTACCTCAGATATTTGCAGACAACGAAGGTCCTTTCGACATGATATTCATCGATGCGGATAAATCACCATACAAAGAATATTTTGAGTGGTCTTTGAAATTATCACATCCTGGTACGCTTATCGTCGCCGACAACGTCATACGCGAAGGAAAAGTAATGGATGGCAATACGAAAGATGAAATGGTGACGGGCGCCCGTCGGTTCAATGAGTTCCTCGCTACTGTTCCTGAAGTAACTGCGACCATCGTGCAGACCGTTGGTTCTAAAATGCATGACGGCATGGCACTGGCAGTCGTAAACTAACGAGTCCAAGCAAACCCGATCACACTTACCTGTTTTCATTTTTGTCCCATCCGTCATCCTGATATCTATGTTGAGCAAGTTTACTGACACTATCAGACTTTTAGTGATCCTATTAGTCTTAGCCTCCTGTGCAAAGCAACCTAATGCTGTAA
>CAMLER010000302.1 GCA_946478915.1 uncultured Chryseolinea sp. | reverse complement strand
ATAATCACTTCCGTTTTATCGAAACCTGTCAGGTCAGGAATGCGAATGAGTTTTTCCGGGTTACCGCCTGTAACGCACGCAGCGGCGACATGCTTTAGCCCCGCAGCACATCCTGCCGAAACCATTCCCCATTCCGCGCCCGTAAGCGCTGCCAATCGTCGACCTATTCCGTAGGCAAGTTCATCATACTGTACAAAGAATCCAGATGCAGCTTTCATCGCATCAACAACCTCTGGTCGTTCCACAGAACCACCGATTATGGTAAACGTACCACGGCAATTGATGACTGTGTCTACACCAATGGATTGGTAGATGTCAGGTCCGGTTGAGAGTCGTCCCGAAGGCAATCCGATGTCGTCAGCGTTCGCTGTTCCCGGTAGAAAACTTCCTGCGAAGGGTACAATCGACAGGTTTTTTAATATTTCTCGGCGTTTCATTGTTTGAAGAATTTTTCTTGATTGACTGGAAGGAACGAAGTTAATTATTCGGTTTAATGTTCCGCCGAAAAAAATTAAAGTTCTTATGATCTAATCAAAATAATTCAGATAAGGATAGACACAAGACACACAAATTGACAAAGGTCTAAAAAAGTAAAACTCTTTCGCCTGCATAGAGACGAAAGAGTCTTAACATAATCTGCCGAAGGCAACGAGTGAATATAACTTAATCAACACTGTTATTTTCCACTGTACCATTTTCGGAGAATAATAATTCACGATCATCAGCTTTGCCATCGAGGTCAACCAGGAAATAGACTTTGCCATTTTCTTCAATCCTGTCAACATCATCGATCTGATAATCCTTAAACTCGCTTTGGATTTTTCCAGTTACAGCGGCGGGAAGTTGTCCCTTAGGAAAATCTTCCTTTTGTTTCTTGATAGTACCGCTTTTGTCGATCCATACGTCGTAGTCAGTTCTACCTATTTCAAAGTCAACTTCGTAAAGTTCACCGTTCAACTCCCACTCAACATCGGTTGCTTTAGGATACTTTGTTTGAAATGCATTCAGGACCACTGACGGGACCTGATCTTGTTTTAAATCCTGTGCTTTAGACAATGAAACAACCCCCAATCCCAAAATAATTACCATCCATGTTTTCATGATTTTCAGTTTTAATGTGTGTAATTTTCTTACAATGATAAAAAGCAATTCGGGAAACAATTTGGAATGACACTCGTGGTGTTAATTTTTTTGTGTTTCTTGTTTGCAGCAACGAATCAAGAAGGCAGAATCAAGTTTGTACGCTGCCCTTATTCCTCATATATCCAGATCAGAACATCACGAATCACCGGGCACTTCCATAGTGAATGCATGTTTGCCATTATATTGATAATACAACTTAAACCCGTATAGTTCCGCAATAGATTTTACAATGGAAAGCCCCAATCCTGTCGACGTATTCAGAGCGCTATTCTTATAAAATCGTTTGAAAATTTGCGATTCATCAAGCGCTGTTGAATCGCCCGTATTTTCAATCACGATACTGGATGAAGAAATACGCACTGCAACCGTCCCGCCTTGATGATTGTGAATGATTCCGTTCTTAATAAGATTTGATAGCATAATGGACGCCAGTTCGGGATTCATCTCGCATGTTAATGATGCTTCATCCATCAAAGAGATGCTAACTGATTTGAATTCCGCCAAATCGGATAATTCGGAAATCATTTTCCTTGTCAATTCAGTCATATCGACTGATGACCGATCGGAAAATTGTCTGTTCTCTATGCGAGACAGCAGAAGCAACGTTTTGTTAAGTTTAGTTGCCCGTTCCAATGCTTGTATAACTGAGCTTATTTCTTCGGCCTGCGCCTCTGTCGTTGTATCTTTCTCGGCCAACAATTCAAGTTTATTGATACTTATCGCCAAAGGCGTTTGTAATTCATGAGACGCGTTTTCAATAAATTGCTTTTGACCTGTGAACGCAGCTCGCGTGCGATTGACCATTGTTGTTACGGAATCATCTAGCATTTTAAACTCGTATACCTTTGTTTTCGGACTAGCGAGTTCCTGCGGGGACTCAATCGAAAAATTTTTTAGGCGTTCAAGTATTTGAAAAAAAGGCCCCCATATTTTTTTTAACAACACATTATTGATCAATAAAACACTTGCAAGAAGTATGGTATAAAGCCATATCAGGGAATAAAGCAAGTCTTCAATCAGATCATCTTCCTCCACCATGGAGGAAAAAATATGTAGTTCATAGTATTTACCGTTCTGCAAACGGAAACCTGATTTTAGAATTCGTACAGGCTCATAGTCCCTTTCATTGATCATATAGAGCGTCGAATCCAAATAGATATCACGAACCGACATTGCCCGTTCAGGAGAAACCTCTCTAATTTCGTAATTGCTTTCTTTGAAACTTGTCCTGCGAATGAGAGCCGTGTCGGACTCGACATTTTGAATGATCAGTATTTTTGAGTTTTCAAGTCCGTCGTCGATGCTATCATAAATTTCATCGAGCATGTTGAAATAAAATATGAGTGCCCATATACCGATCACAAAAAAGAATGCAATTGACAAATAAGTAAGTGTATGGTTGATTAATTTCAAGAGACAACGAATTTATAACCCAAACCATAAACTGCCTGAATCTGGATATCCGCCCCTGCGTCCTTCAGTTTTTTCCGAAGATTCTTAATTTGAGAATAGATAAATTCAAAATCATCGGCCTGATCAATATTGTCACCCCAAATGTGTTCCGCAAGAGCAGTTTTGTTTATCAACCGGTTTTTGTTTGAGACGAAGTAAGCCAGTATGTCAAATTCCTTCCGGTTTAGTGCAACGATTTCTCCATCGATAGAAACAACACGATCATCAAGATTGATGCTGATATTTTTGACATCAATGTTGTTTTGACCATCAAGTGTTTTTCTTCTAATAAGTGACTTTACACGTGCGGTCAGCTCAGCAAGGTGAAATGGCTTGGCAAGATAATCGTCCGCGCCAAGATTAAGACCCTTTACTTTATCGTCAACGGAATTCTTAGCTGAGATCACAATAACATTTTTTTGTTTTTTGACCATTCTAAGCTCTTCCAAAATTGTAAGTCCGCTGCCTCCGGGTAACATAATGTCCAGAAGGATACAATCGTAATCATACAAGTTCAATTTTTCCTGTGCCGACATAAAGTCATGGGCGGTCTCCACCAAGAACATTTCCTTTTTCAGAGATGCAACAATGACATTTCTCATATCAGGTTCATCTTCTATAACTAATATCTTCATGACGCAATGTTCCAACTAATTTAGACTAAAAACAGTTGTAAGTTCGGCAAGGATTCTGGAAAGATTTGGGAAGCGGTATTCCGTTGTCGGTTATTCGAAGGGCACCGCCTGATCATGCATTTTTTTTGAGAAGGAGTTTTCCCAAATGATTTCAGATTTATTGGATTGATTTGATCCAAAATGATTCCCCATATGAAGCTTAACATTACAGCGCTATTCGTGACAGCCGTGATAGCATCCTGCGGTCAACAATCGATTGATACTGACACAACTTTCGGAAGGGGTCAGCAGCTTTCCGAACTAACAAATAAGAAACTTAAAGAGTCGTCTGGCCTCGCGGCGAGCAAAGAAAATCCGGGTTTACTTTGGACACACAACGACAGTGGTAATGAGGCTGAGATTTACCTCGTAGATAAGGATTTAAATATCAGGCTCACAGTTTCGCTATCAGGAATTGAAAACCGCGACTGGGAAGATATTACAGTTGGACCTGGACCGGATACAGCTAAGAGTTATATATACGTAGGCGACATTGGTGACAATGATGCACTTTACTCCTATAAATATATTTACCGATTTCCTGAACCAGTTGTAGACTCAGCCGATAACATTTCAATTTCTGCTTTCGAAACAATTGTTTTTGAGCTGGAAGACGGTGCAAAAGATACCGAATCACTTTTTGTCGATACCAAATCCAAAAACGTTTATATTATTTCAAAGAGGGAAATGCCTGTTTGGTTATATGAGCTAAAATTCCCTCAGCCGAATAGTGATACATTGACTGCGGCTAAGAAACTTTCACTTCCATTTAGTGAAATCGTTTCTGCAGATCTTCTCCCTGCGACCGGTGACGTTGTTATAAAGAATTATGAGCATATATATTTTTGGAGAAACCAGCGCGATGAACTGGTAACCTCTTTGTTAAAGAATTCACCAAGCCAAATTCCCTATGAACAAGAACCGCAAGGTGAAGCGATAGCCTGGGCAATAGATGGATCCGGATTTTATACACTCAGTGAAAAAAAGAAGAAAAAACCATCCTACCTGTATTTTTATTCGCGTCAAGTAAAATAGTAACCACATATGTTCAATACGTTAACAATTTTTATGATGCATCAAATTATGCACGACGGAGAATATCGGGCTCGCAATGCATTGGACTTGATAATTCAAGACCCTTTTGAAAATTGAACATATCCGAAAATAATGTTAAGTGACAAAGATGAAACGCAAGTGTATCGTTCAACAATTTCGGATGGAAGGGTTATCAATTGCTAAGTTTCTGGGTAGCCTCAATATGACGCGAGTGAATTTAATTTTTCTTGTTCCAACCTTTTGGATGTTAATTTCGTCTTGCTCCTGCAAAAAAGTGCCAACTCTACAATAATGAAAAGGATATTGAACCTGACTGTGCTTTGTGGCGTGCTGTCAATGCAATGGCTCTTACAGTCATGTGACAAGGATGAACTTACACAACCGGCAACGGTTGAATGCCTGTTTACTACAAATACTCAGACTACGATGGATGGGTTGCTATCGATAGAACGATTCGATTTGAACCTTTCAAAATTGGATATTGGTGGACGGAGAACCAATGAAAATGATATGTTCTTTTCAAGGGACTTTGATTTGGAGACTGGACATTTTCCATTTTCTGATTCTGGCGTAAGATCAATGACTCTTCAAATCCCCCAAGGGGTGTATGAAACACTTGTATTCTACTTATCTATTGTCGAAGAGGAATATGAATTCGAGCATGATGCTGATGACGACGATGAAACTGCAGACTTGGCAGAATATGTTCAGAAGGCGAAGCCGGGTATTTTGATCGTTGCAAGGTATTCTTCTGGAGCTAAAGATTTTCCGGTCGTCATTTCAATGAACGACGACATACGGAGGCTTGCACTGGATGCGCGTCAGGATGGTACTTCGACAGTCGTACTTAAGAAGGAGACTCCATCTTTTGCAACGATCAGTATAGACCCGGCATATTGGTTTACTTCGATCACTCCAGAGATGATAGAATCGGCAACCACTTTTCCATTAGATAATGAGGAGGCGGTTTTCATTAGCAGTGAATATAACGGTTCCATATATGATCAGCTTGTTGGACGCGTTCAGGGATCAATGACGCTTAATATTGAAAACCAATGAGTGTAACCGTTCCTGACCTTGATCTGGTTAAAGGCTGTCTTGAAAACAATAGACAAGCTCAGGAAACATTATACAGGAATCACGCTTCGAAGATGTATCACATTTGTTTGTCGTATGCAGCTGATCGGGATGCCGCCAAGGATATTTTACAGGAATCATTCATTAAAGTTTTTAAGAGCATCCAGGATTTTAATCCCGAGAAGTCGCTCGAAGGCTGGATTCGACGAATTGTAACCAATACCGCAATCGATTATTACAGACGACAAAAACGATTGCGGTATTTCGAAGACGTCAACGAAAAATTGAGCGAAGTTGCTTTGATACCTGATGATGAAAACAAAAAGTTCAACACGGACTTTGTGTTGATGCATATCAAGAGATTACCTGAAGGAGCCAGGTTGGTATTTCACATGTTTGCTGTTGAAGGATATTCACATAAGGAGATAGCAGGAAAACTAAATATATCCGAGGGTACGTCAAAATCTCAATTTAACCGTGCTCGTTCATTATTGCAGGAATGGCTGTCACCGGTTACTTAATATATGGGAGGCACGTGGTCATTAAATTACAAGAAATGGCTCGAGTCTTTAAACGAGCCGGCACCGGAGGGTGCTTGGAATTCTATTTCTAATGTTCTGGATATTGATGACACATGGGTTGAAATTTCTAATGAGCTCGATATTAATGACGTTTGGCGAAATATTGAAGTTCAATTGCCAGCTCAAAACATTTCACCCACTCCCGCATCGCATAAGCACTCGACAAGCAGCTATTGGATTGCAGCCACTCTCATTTTGCTAACGATTTTTTTAACCAACAATGAACCATTGAAAGTGTATTCAGTGGTTGATGTTGGTATTGCTGACATATCTGCAAGCGACAGGGATCGTAGGGTTGACGGACAAAACGATGCCTGCACAGACACCTCAAACCCTACACAAGATGCAGATGAATCAATTCCATTGGTAACGGATAGGCTACTTAAACAAGAATACACAGCAGCAAACAGACTACCTACCCCAGAACGCACGAGCGCCATCCAGGTAGGAAAGACATTCGAGC
>CAMLER010000301.1 GCA_946478915.1 uncultured Chryseolinea sp. | reverse complement strand
AACCCCGAAGGTGAGCATGTGAGAAGGATTCAGGAAGGGTTGTTGAACCTGGGCTTTTCGTTGTATCCAAATGATGCAGATTCACACTTCGACGCGGGTACCGCGGCTGCAGTAAGGGATTTTCAATTGAGAGCAGGGATGAGTAAGGCCGAACAGGATGGTATCGTCGGAAGAAAGACATTGGGGCTTTTGGACAGAAGCATCCGTAACGATCAGGTGTCAACCGATGTTGACGAAGCCTCTGCAGATTTCGTTGTTAAGGACCCGCAAAAGGATAGCGCTTGCGAAAAAGATGAACCTGTAGTGAAGGACTGCGATGACGAAACTTCACCACCTACACGCAAAACCATAAGATCCGCAGTTGAAGCGGCGATTGGTTTGGTTGATAAAGTGTTGCAAGAGCAGTTGCCTCCTAAAAAGACTGATGTGGCTGACTACCCTGTTTTATTTAATCGCATATTCCGAAATAATGATTCCAGAAATCTTCAGGTTACGGTAAATGAGGTTAAGAAAAATTTCGAAGATATAAAGAAGTACCTCAAGAGATTAAATGATGAAGAAGACCTTTCGCAATGTGCAACTTCATGTGACGGCGCGTGCAGGAGTGGTGCCGGGGCCTATCAGCAGGATGGGGTGATTACGTTTTGTCCAAGCTTTGAGAAAAAGACCGACCGGCAAATACTGTTAGCCATCCACGAGTCCCATCATGCTGCAATTACCGGTTCGCGAGACTTTGCCTATGCAATCACTCGATTGTTCGATAAGCTCGACCATAAAAAGGCATTGCTCAACGCTGCCTCATTTCATGCATATGCAGTTTGGGTTGATAAACCAGGCAGCGAGTCCATTGGTCCGGAAGTGGCCGATAGTAATTTCATTAGCGACGAGAAACAAAAGAAAGCCATAGATTTATCCCTCGCGTTCCTGGAACAATGGTTGATTCTCGCCAGATTCGACCTTTCAACTACAATTGGAGATGCCCGAGAAGCGCAGCGCCTGGGACATTACAGCTCACAGAGTACTGCTGAAAGAATGAACTCTATATTTACTAAGTGGTTTGGATTAACACCACCGCCTAGCCCCCCTCTTGACCGCGATATTCAAAAGCTTCTTGCGATTGAAGAACGAGTTGTTCTAATGTTCGATGCTATGGCATCACCTTTGGTGATTCTTGAGTCTGACGATGGTAGCCACTGGGCGCGTGGGCCGGGTATGGCTGTAACCGTGAACAAAGAAATATTGAAACTGGGTCGCAACCCTATGACTATTGCTCTTTTGCAGGAAATGGTTCATGCTACACCGGGTATCAGCGCCGACAGCGAAGCCTTGTACGTCGGTGTTATCAATGCCATGAGGCGTGAGAGAAACCTGGATCCTGAATAGTTCTGAATCAACAAATTCCGGCTGTACAGTCGCAAGAAATTCTCAATTGGAATTAACGGGACCGGTCTGCGCCGTCACCGGCGTGCGTGATTTCCTGACGGGCTCACGTTTTCCCTGTGGGCTCCGAATACCGAGGGGTACGACTATCCTGAGCAAACCAATAATTACTGCGATGAGTAAAACTGCAATTATTGCTAACGTCATCCAACTGACAGGACTATTAGATGCTGCTTGCCAAATTAGATAAATATTCCAAAGGGTGTAAAGCAAAAGCAATAGGTGCCCGGCTATCATATCGAAAGTAAAAGAGTCATATTTTTTAAACCTATTTTTTATGTATAACGAAATGGCTGTAGCACCTATCCCTAACAAGATGGCGAAAAGCGTGAGAGCATGAAGCGCGTCGACTAATGTAAATGAAGCGCTTTCCGGCAGGGATGACTCTATTATGTACTTGTTACCGATAGCGGCGAACAAAGCGCCAACGTTTAACTGAAAACGTGAGTCATAGTTACCAGGCCGAATGTAAAAACATAAATACGCTGTAAAAAAGGCTACATACATCCCAAGAAAGATTTTAAAGAAAAGTAGCCACGGCTCGACACGAGTAATAGGAATTCTACACTTAAACGCACTGTAATAGCTTGAAGAGTCTTTGCCTTCAAGGGTTTTTCTATTAGTCATCGGGGCGAAACCGAATGTTGTTTTGTATTCAGATGTGTCTACTAGATATTTCACCCGGCTACTATCGATCTCCCAGCCAGGTATTGATGCCCATCTCCCTTTACCCGGTTCGTGGATTCCAGATCCTAAAGAGTCACGAACAAATACTAAGTTTTCAACCTCAAAGTCAGAATTTGAATTTTCTATCGTAAGCCATAATATCTGTCGATCAAAAGGAAAATTTTTGATTCGCCAACTATCCTTCATTACGGTTTGAATTTTCATTAAAATGTAGACATCGCCATGTATAGTATCGTCCTCGACATAGAGGTATTCTTTAACGAAGGATTTTGCATTAGGTATTTCGAGATTATTTTCAAGATCAAATTTCCGATTTGAATACCTCACCCATAGCCAAAAGGTCATGTCATATTCCATTTCCTTAAAATCAATGTTATGGATACTCGTGATATAAATGCCGATCTCGACTTTTTTCATTGAGTCCAGATCAACTCTTGATTTAGCGCACAATGATACCGGGAGGTTAAGAAAAATGAAGGTGATTAATAACCTATTTTTCATTTACGGTTCACCACAAGAAATGCGTGGATGATACACTGAAGCTAGTTAAAAGAATTGGCTAATTCATGTCGAATCCCTGTAAAAAGGTGCGAAAATATTTGGGATCCCCTTCTCCATTATCCTGATATTTGTCATAACTTCAAGAGCTGAATTCAAGGTGGTCTTCCACAGTTTAGCAGTCATTTATCCTTCAGTTCACGTCTCCATTAACTTCATAATTTATGCGTGAAATCCCCATACTTGCTTACTATTATGGAAAAGAGGAGGAAGAATTAATTCTTCAATTCGTTACCGTAAAAGAGAAAACTGCCAGCTTTATTTTTGGGCTAATTAAAATGAATGATTTAGCCCAATTGAAAAAGAAGGGTATACTTGTTGATATCATGCAGACACCTTCCGGTGCTCAGGATGGTTTGAGCAAAAACCTTTGGCCGGATTCAGGTACAAGAGTGTTTCACTATCAAAATGATCCCTCCAGCATTGGTCCGGTTCCGAAAAAGAATCTTTACCTGATGCAAATCAAAGGAGTGCTGTTACCAACATGGAAAAAGAAACTAGAGGAAGAGAGTGTCAGAATACTTGAATACTTCCAGCATAATATTTACAAGGTTGAGACAACCCAGGACATCGCATTCTTGCAGTCACTGGATTTTGTGGTCAGCGCCAGGCCGTTTGAATCTACGGACACCGAAGTGATCGTCAAGCGATCTGTGATTCCGAGTTTAGATGTATTTGATGCTGTGGCCACCAAAATTGCTATTTACGACGTCCGTGTTAATGAAACTCAAACTGATGAAATCGTAAGCTTTTTTGAAAACAAAGGAATCCCGGTACTTGCGTCGCGGCCAGGTAAATTGCGTGTACGATTGTCTGGTACAGCAATTATTACGGAGCTCCGGAAAATTGCGGGAGTCGATCTTATTGAGGAGTTTATCAAACCCGAACTTCACAATGATAAGGCGAGACTCTTTCTGAATATTGAAAGACAGAATGGGAGCGGTATAAATATCAACATTCCGTATCAAGGAGAGGGTCAGCTTGTCGGTGTTGCCGATACAGGTATTGACGTAAATCATCCTGATCTGCGCGGTCAGTTGCACAAGGTTTCTGCGTTGGGACGTCGTGGAGACCCCAGCGACCCTAACGGTCATGGTACGCACGTCTCGGGATCAATCGTAGGTGACGGAAGTGCTTCGAACGGGTTGATCAAGGGACTTGCTCCCAAGGCTAAATTGTTTTTTCAGTCCGTGATGGATGAAGAAGGAAGTCTCGGTGGTTTACCTCTTGACTTGCGCGACCTTTTTCAGGAAGCGTACGACGAGGGCGTAAGAATTCACAATAATAGTTGGGGCGCAATGGCGGAGTCTGAATACCTCTTCAATTCTCTTGAAGTCGACGAATTCGTTTACAACCACAAGGATATGCTGATAGTTATTTCCGGTGGTAACGAAGGAACGGCGGCCCAACCCAGAAACAGCAATCCGGGTTTTGTTGACTGGCTGTCGCTGGGATCTCCGGCCACTGCAAAAAATGCGCTCACCGTTGGTGCAAGCAGGAGCAGCCGGGTGAGCGGAGGTTTTGCCTCCCTTACCTGGGGCCAGGCATGGCCGGATGTTTATCCTGAAAATCCAATGTGGGGCGAAAAAATTTCCGGGAATGTGGAATGCCTTGCCGGATTTAGCAGCCGCGGCCCGTGCGGAAATGAAAGCCGTATCAAACCGGATGTAGTGGCGCCGGGCACGGATATCGCTTCAACAAAATCCAGCATCGCACCGACATCTAACTTTTGGGGACCGTATCCAAAAAACAGAATGTATGCTTTCATGGGCGGTACCAGTATGTCGGCACCGATCGTTTCCGGATTTGCGGTTCTGATGCGCGAATTTTTTGTCAAGGCTTTTTCCCATAAGCCTAGCGCCGCATTATTAAAGGCGGCGATCATTAATAGTACCAAAACCTTGCGTGGAAACGACGCTTTAGCCGACCACGCATTTATCCCCAATTTCCACCAGGGGTTCGGTTGTGTTGACATGAAGAATGCCATGCCAAATGAATTGCAGAAGGATCTTAGAGTGGCATTTGTTGATTCATGGAAACAATCCGAGATGCAGTTCAACAGTACAGGTGAGCGATTTATTTTTTCAGTTTCTGTAAAGGAAGGCTTACCGCTGCGTTTATGTTTATGCTGGACAGACCCTCCGGGCAGAGGCTTACAGAATAATCTGAATTTGTTCCTGATGCATAAGGAGCAACAGCAAAAGTGGACTGGAAACGCAGAACTACCCAGAACTATTACAACCTTTGATCGCGATAATAATGTCGAAATTATCCGAGTAGATAATGTTAAGGCCGGCGAATATGTAATCGCGGTTCAGGCTGCCAACATTATTTTCAGTCCGCAGGATTTTGCTTTGGTAGTGACCGGGAATCTGGCGTCTCAACTTACTCCCCTTTAAAAAATATATGTTAACGTTAAGAATTGTTCAAGCCAAGTTTGGCGACTGTCTCATCGTAGAGTACGGTGACAAGAATGATCCGAAGTATATGCTCATTGATGGCGGACCTGGAGGGGTTTATTCAGAATCGTTGCGCGACGAGCTTGTGAAGATAAAGAAGAACGGAGGACAAATTGATCTCATGGTGCTCAGCCATATTGATGGCGACCATATCGTAGGACTTCTTGATTTGCTTGAGGACCTGAAGCAGAGTGCGGCAGACGAAGAAGAAGGTGTTATCAATATAAAGGAGCTCTGGTTAAACTCATTTTCGCAAACGATCTCCCGAGGTAATAACGTTACCAAGGCTTTGCAAAACATGTTCAAGAGTGTGAACAATGTAGCCTCCACGATGCCGTCAAGTCACCTTGCGATTCAAAGCGTGTTGCAGGGAGATACATTACGACGAAATGCAATGCTATTAAATATTCCGATCAATCAGTTGTCGAATAATGAGATCATTTCCTGTGAAACGATATCGGAATGTATTCCAATCGACAATCTGAAACTTACCATCGTCGGGCCCAATAAGCAAAACCTGGAGAAGCTGCAAAAAGAATGGCTGGACTGGATTAAAAAGAATGAAGCTAAAGTAATGACCACTGATAGAGAACTGCTGGCACAAATGGATAAGTCAGTTCCGAATTTGAGCAGCATTATGTTCTTGATGGAATGTGAAGGCAAAACAATTTTGTTTACGGGAGATGGCCGGGGAGATTTTATTATTGAAGGATTGGAGAAGGCAAAACTTCTCAACGATGAGGGAAAAATTCATGTCGATATTTTTAAGGTGCCACATCACGGGAGTGTACGCAATACCACCGCGGAATTTTTTGATGTGATAACGGCAGACACTTACATTATCTCTGCAGATGGAAGACATGATAACCCGGATTTCGAAACGTTGGCCTGGATCGTAGAGAGTGCAAAGAAACAGGGAAGAAAAATCAAACTGATCTGTACCAATGAAACAGATTCTTCAAAAAAACTTTTGAAGAAATTCCCTGAGTCGAAGTTTGGTTATGAGCTGGAATATTTGCCGAAGGGCCAAACGAGTATGGTGTTAGAATTATGTTAGGCAATCAAGGAAAAATAGAAACATTTCCTAAATAAGACTTCGAGTTCCGTCACGGCTGTGTGCCTATTTTACGTTAACATGTTGCGGCTTGTGTCAGGCTAGTTAGCCGGGCTCAGCTTAACTGAGAAACCTCCTAATGTTGCGGTCAGTGCCTGCTGTTGCCTATCGTGGCCTCCATTTGCATCAACGCGAACGCTGATGTCCCGGAGTGAACCAGTCGCGGGGAATGGATTGAAACCATGCACCT
>CAMLER010000300.1 GCA_946478915.1 uncultured Chryseolinea sp. | reverse complement strand
AAGACCTCAAGGGGAGCTTTACAAGTGTTGCACGCCTTCAGCGATATCACTTCGCTCTAGGGCCATTCATGCTGGAATGAATCCAATGCGTAATTATCAACAAAATCCGTTCGATGCGTACTCTAGAAAAAAGATTGAGTCCAGGTACCTAAAGGAGCCAGAGACTTCCGCGGGATCCTTCGCAGGAGTTGCGCGCCCTGGAGTGATATCACAATGAAATTCGGTAATGCGGCAGACGCTCAGGATGACGGGATCAAAAGAGGGCGTCCGGTCTCCCTTGCAAATTCAAAGACCTCAAAGGGAGCTTTACAAGTGTTCACGTCTTCAGCAATATCACTTCGCCCTGGGGCCATTCATGCTGGAATGAATCGAATGCATATTTATCAAAAAAATCCGTTCGATGCGTACTCTAGAAAAAAATTGAGTCCCGGAACCTAAAAGAGCCAGAGACTTCCACGGGATCCTTCGCAAGAGTTGCACGCCCTGGAGTGGCATTACAATGAGATTCTGTAATGCGGCACACGCTCAGGATGACGGGATCAAAAGGGACGTCCGGCGTACCCGGAAAAAAAAATTGAGCCCATGAACCTAAAAGAGCCAAAGACCTCAAAACTTATTAGTACATGTGCGCATGTGTTTAAATTAATCCTGATAGATTCCCGGTGATTTTGGCTTGTGAGGAATGACTAAATTGATTTTCTGGTATTTCACGCTTTTATTGTCTGGTATTCTCAATAGCGGGTTCACTCAATCTTCTCCCCTCGCCGATAACAAAGAGAAAGCAAACCGCTACATCGATCACGCAATAACCCTCGAGTCCGTCAACCTCGACAGCGCGCTGTATTACTACACATTAGCTGGTGCACTCAGCAAAACGTCTAAAGATTATCAGACCATGCACCGGTATGCGCGGAACCATACAGCAGCACTGAACCTCAAGGGAGATTTTGACAAATCCCTTGAGCTCAATCTGTGGTCGCTATCCCTCGCGCAAGAGAAAAATGACTCACTAAATGTTGCCAAATCGTTGGTGAATACCGCCAACGTATACAACTATCAGGGAATGTTTTCCGCTGCGACAGAATATTATCTTGAAGCTGCTGAATATTTCGAACGGTTAAATCAAGCATCTTTTCTCAACATCGTCTATCAAAACCTGGCTGTAATTTTTGATGTCACCAAGCAGTACAACCAGGCGCTGAACTACGCTAGCAAATCACTGAAGATCAGCGAAGCCATTACGGACACGCTGACGCAATCAGGTGTGTTGATCAACATGGCGGGAACGCTCGGATCCCTACATCATTACGATTCAGCAATTGCGCTGGCTACGAAGGGATTGTCCCTCGCAGCAGCAATTAAAGACCGAAGCAATATCGTCAATGCTTATTTATCGCTTGGCAATCTCCACTATCAGAAAAAGGATTACGACAAAAGCAATAATTACTTCAATCTGACGCTGAAAGAGGCAAAGGAAATGCGCCATACGGAAACAATAGCCTCATCGTTGCAAGGGCTTGCGAACAATTATCTCGCACTCGGACATTTTCTCCAAGCAGATGAATTTATTACGGAGGCAGTAGAAATCAGCGAAACGCACGGCTTTTTCGACAGGTTAAATCAGCAGTACCCGGTCCTCGCTAATATAAAAGCTAACCTGGGTCAACATAAAGAAGCTTACCATTATCTTTCAAAACACACAGCATTAAATGACTCGCTGAACAACGTTGGGCTGAAAAAAGCAGTGAATGAACTTGAACACAAGTATCAAGTTGCAAATAAGGAAAAAGAAATGGCAGAAAAGCTGCTGGAAATTGAAGCAGGCAAAGCGAACATACGAAAGAAAAATATATGGCTGATCGCCTCGGCGGCTGGTATCGTTACAATTGCTTTACTTCTTTTATATGGATATCGACTCTACCGGCAAAAGCAGCAGTATCACGAGCAATACGTTAAGGCTCTACAAAAAGAACAAGACCTGGCCAAATTAAAGGCTCAATTGGAAGGCAGAGAATTGGAACGCAACCGGATAGCTGCTGACATGCATGACGATATTGGAGGTAGTATAACATCCATACTTTTTCTCGCAGAAGGGATGCGTCAACCAGGTGACCACCCGGTTTCCGAAACAAAAAAAATAGCCGAAACAGCACGCAAACTTATGGGTAGCGTAAATGAAATTATCTGGAGTATGAATTCGGAGTATGACACGGTGGAAGACCTTGTGGCTTACATCAGAAACCATATGTCAGAATTCCTGGGTGCGGTAGATCTCGACTATACCTTTTGCATTCCTGACGAAATTCCTGCTATTAAAATCAGCGGGTTAGAACGCAGGAACATTTACCTGGTCATTAAGGAACTCCTGCACAATATTGCAAAACACGCGAACGCTACCCGGGTAGAAATAAGCTTTTCGTTCACCAAGAAACTAAAGATTACAGTTCACGACAATGGAAAAGGAATTGACCTATCGTCAGAGCGTCGGTTTGGCAATGGCTTAAAGAACATGAAAGCCCGAATGGGTGCAATCAACGGAACTTTTTGTATCCGCAACGACGTGGGTACAGTGGCGGAGCTAAGCATACCGCTTACGCTATAACCTAAGTTATATTGAAATGAGCGCTATGGATTTGTATAATTGACTTTTTGATTTAGCATGAAGGATCTCATTTCCGTAAGTATTGTTGAAGACCTGGATGATGTTCGGTATGGAATGCAAAAAATCTTTGACAGTGCCGAAGATTTTAAGTGCTTGTCAGTCTACACAGACGCGGAAAGTGCACTTGAACATCTGCCTGCAAGCCCACCCGATATTGTTATAATGGATATCAACCTTCCGGGTAGGTCTGGAATTGAAGCCATACGAGAATTAAAAAAATTGCACCTGCGAACACAATTCATGATGTTCACAATTTATGAAAACAGTGAGAATGTTTTCAACGCACTGGCTGCTGGCGCAAGCGGGTACCTCCTTAAAAATACTCCACCGGAAAAGATTCTGGAAGCAGTGCGAGAACTTCACCAGGGCGGTTCACCAATGAATAGTCATATCGCTCGGAAACTCGTTCAGAATTTTCAGAAGACTCCCGCTCCCCATGACACCGAAGGATTCAATCTCTCCCTGCGCGAAAAGGAAATTCTGGAACTACTATCCCGCGGACTCCTGTATAAAGAGATCGGCCACAAATTGGGCATCACAACCGGAACGGTTAAGCAACACATCCATAAGATTTATGAAAAGCTTCATGTTCAAAATCGGACCGAAGCTTTGTTAAAAGTCTTTGGTGGATCAACGACCTGATCTTTACCTGCTATAACTTAAGTTATATTGAATGTGCTCTTACTCAAAAATAAATTTGTTAAACACTAAACCAAACTAAAGATTAGATAATGAAACTGTACAGACATCTTTTTATAGCATTTCTTTTGTGTACGATAGGTACCTCGTTAGAAGCGCAGGTTCTTCGCCGTATTGGTGACAGGGTGAAGTCGACCGCCGAAAACAGGGCCGTTGACGAAGCGGGTGAAGCAACGGAGAAAGCGCTGGACGAAGTCGAAGAAGGTTTGCAGGGTAATGGCGACGAACAGGAACAGTCAAATGACAATCAAGCTACCAGTTCAACTGAAAAACAAAACGCAAGCACATCTCCAAAAGAAATTGAAAAACCGTCGGATAAAAATCCTGTAACAGTGGCGTCATATAAAAACTATGATTTTGTACCCGGCGACAAAATTATCTTTTACTACGACATGGCTGGCGAAACTGATGCTGAAATCCCCGGCCGCATGCTTGTGAACGATGGCAGCATTGAAATACAAACGCACGGAAACGAGAAGGTGCTGTTTGTACCGATTAATGGGAACGTTAGCATGAGACCGCTGATGGAAAATGAAAGTTATCTACCAGAACAATTCACACTGGAATTTGATGTGTTAGCTACCGCAGCAAATGATATTCCAAGTACCATTTCATTATACTTCCGAACTTCGGCCGACGCAGAACGCAGCTGGGACGGAACGTCAAGATACTACATTGCACTGGACAACATTTTGGGCAATGGCGGAATTGATTTTACGATGAACCGCGACGAGTCATCTGCCGGTGGACACCGACAATTCCCTCCTGCGGCAATAAGCGCAAAACAGGATGCGTGGAGACGAGTAGCAATCTATGTGAATAAAAATATTGGTAAGGTTTATCTGGATCAACATCGCATTGCTATAGTAAATCAAATTAAGGCCGGTGCTGGAATGGTAACATTCGAAATACAAAATCAAAGCGATCCGGTATTGATCAAAAATATAAGGATCGCTGCGGGCGGAAGCGATGCATACAACAAAGTTGTAACCAGCGGCAAATTCATCGCTTATGGTATACAGTTTGACGTCAACAAAGCAACGCTCAAACCGGAATCTATGGGTACTATCAATGAGATCGCCAAAATGCTTAAAGATAATACGTCTATGAAGTTCGAAATCGGAGGACATACGGATAGTGATGGCTCCGCTGATCTGAACAACAAGCTATCGCAGAGTCGCGCTGAAACTGTGAAGCAGCAATTGGTGAGCATGGGAATCGACGCAGCACGACTATCCACCAAAGGATATGGATCTACCCAACCGATCGCGGACAATAGCACCCCAGAAAACAAAGCCAAGAATCGAAGAGTAGAGTTTGTAAAAAAGTAACCTGGAAGGGTCAGCCACGAAGGCTCAAAGGATAGTTAAAGGCAATTGTAAAGCCTTTGCTCCATTTGGGACTTCGTGGCTACTTAATCTTATTTCTCACAAATTCCGTCGTCTCCATGAATGGAGCAACCCAAATTTCCTTTTCTTTTGACTTTAAGTATTGCAACAATTCATTGTGGGCTTGTAGCGAAACGTTAAGATTATGCTCCCCTCCCACGCCGTGAAATAAAAATACCAGCAGGGCCTTCTCCTCGATTGCTTTCTTGACCAAGGCGATAAGTTCATCGCCGGTCTCACCATTAATTCCGTAGGCGGGCACATTGTATAAATCAATCTTATCAATCTTAGGCATCGCTTTGGCGGTACCGCGAGCCGAAACAAAATCCTCTTTTATTTTTTCTATGTAGGAGTTGCCACCAACCCTGGTATCACCACATGGATAAGCAAAAGTGCGCGCTCGTTTCCCGTCTAGCGATTCCAGTAACGTATTCGTCATACGCAATTCATCAACCAGCCTTTGAGTTGTGTAAGTACTTAGATCATAGTCCGGCTTTACCCATTCCCTTCCAGGCGTATTACCAATACACGGATGAAAGAGCGAGTGATTGGCCAATTCATGGCCTGATTTGCCTGCAATACGCCAGTCATCAACACGATTTCTAAATCCGGGAAAATATCCAGACAAGTAAAATGTTCCCTTGAATCCCAATGAGTCCAGTACAGGAACCACACTATCGAGATGCACATTCAGCGCGTCATCGTACGTAAGGACCACTGCGCATTTCTTACCATTCCAGGGAAGTTCATATTGGCTTGCGCCTACAAGAGGTGCAAGCATCAGGCAAAATAGAAGTCTAAACGTCATCATACTTAAAAGAACAGGTATCACAACCTACAAAAAAAGCTGATCATTTTCTGTCCAGCTTTCGTAACCGTTGTATGGTTCATTATAAGTTCTATTTTGTTATCTTAGAAAAAAGGAATAAGGAATATGGAATAATAGGTAGGTCGCAAATTGCGCGCCGTTACTCTATACCCTATTCCTTATTCCTTCCTTCAGAACTGTTCATTACTTACTTAACAAAGCGGAACTAATATCCATCGTTCTGTGTAATGTTCGGATTTGCATTGGTCTCATTATTCGGGATAGGAAAATTCAGATTCCTTTCTCTAAAATTCATGGCACCTGGAATATCTGAACTAAAGAAGTTGTTATCGAGCGTTACCATTCCTGCAAGAGCCCATCGTCTAAGATCAAACCACCGCTGGCCCTCTCCTGCTAATTCTCGTAATCGCTCGTCCATGATCCATTGCCGGATTACCGCGCGATCGGTTTGTGCAGTAGATAAATCTGCTGGTGTGCTTCCATTTCCTCTTGCCCGTTCTCGTACCATATTAATCATTTCGATAGCCTCCGATGTCGAGCCTCCCGATTCATTCAAAGCCTCAGCCTTCAGCAGCAACACATCGGCGTAACGCAAGATCCTTGGGTTGTTAGTAGAGCTCGACCCTCCCTGATTTAGAGCGTCGCGCGTAACATATTTTTTAAACGCACGGGTATCGGGATCGAGAGACAGCTCCTTCCTGGGATCTCCATCTTCAAAAATATCTGCCAGTTTTTCTGTGGCCACGAAAGGAGATTTACCAAACAAGTTAAACTGGTTGCTGTAAAATCCCCAGAATACGGATAAGGCTCCTACAGCATTGTCGAAATCGTTCGCCAGCCATATGTTATCGTCAGCAAACGCCCGTGAAGCCTGGAATTCGAAAAGA
>CAMLER010000299.1 GCA_946478915.1 uncultured Chryseolinea sp. | reverse complement strand
TCGCCCGGCACCGACTCCGCGCGCGGCCGCACCATCCGCTTTTTGTTCGACGGAGATTCAGCCGCTTTTGACAAAGTAGTTGAAACATTGGGAGAGACTCCTCTTCCCAAGTACATCAAACGCAAAGTCAAGGTAGAAGACAAGGAGCGTTTCCAAACTATTTTTGCGAAAAACAAAGGTGCGGTTTCAGCACCTACTGCCGGTTTGCATTTCACCAGGCAACTATTGAAACGCCTTCAGATAAAAGGTGTTGAGATGGCGTATATCACCCTTCACATTGGACTGGGTACATTTCGTCCTGTTGACGTTGAAGATCTCACAAAACATAAGATGGATTCTGAGAATTTTGTGGTCGGTGAAGAGGCTGTTAGGATTGTCAACAAAGCGTTGGATAATAAAAATCGCGTTTGCGCTATCGGCACAACCAGCATGCGCGCGCTGGAGTCTGCAGTCTCAGCCACGAACAGGTTAAAAGCACGGGAAGGCTGGACGGACAAATTCATTTTTCCTCCATACGACTTTAAGATCTGTAACGCCATGATCACAAACTTTCACATGCCAGAATCTACATTGCTGATGATGGCTGCAGCGTTTGCCGGATACGATCAAGCTATGGAAGCCTACTCCGTGGCGAAAAAAGAGAAGTATAAGTTCCTCACGTATGGGGATGCTATGCTCATTGTTTAGTTATCCGTTAATCGTTATCCGTTATTCGTTATCCGTTATCTGTTATTCGTTATCCGTTATTCGTTATTAGTGGAGGGTGTCACAGCTTCATTTGCACCTTTATTGACGGATCTTTATTTAGCAACAATCAAGAGGATTGGTGGATGGCAGCTGCTTGCAGATCTAGCTTCCACAAAAACTTCCAGACGCCTTTCGGATCGAGCGCACACCCCACTCCGTACAACCCCGGTCCTGATCGCTATCGGTACGGATAACGATTAACGGTTAACGGACAAGATAACGTCACAGTTGCTTTGTCAAATACAAAAACAACGAAATCGCTATCGGATAAATCAGAAAATACTGAAACGTGGGCCGGAAGATACCCATGAACATTCCAAGGGGCGCCAGCAAAAGCATAGCTGCGCCAACAATAATCAATATCTTTTTAGATTTCTCCATCGGCTGCCCGATTACAACCCATAACCGATATATGAGAAAAGTTACAACGGCTACGTTGAATACAATCAGGATAAATCTCAGCACGATCATAGTTTTGACTATTTTAGTAAATCTATGAATTCTAAGGAATATGCTCTTATCGTCGCTGCAGGAAGAGGTACCCGGATAAAAAGGGACCGCCCGAAACAATTTTTACTGCTTAACGGAATACCCATCCTGATGCATACAATCCGCGCATTCAATGAGTATTCGGCTACTATTGACATAGTTTTAGTACTTCCGGAGGACCAGATCCCTACATGGCATGCACTCTGTTCCGAGCACAACTTTACTCTTCCAATGACGATCAAACCTGGCGGAGAAACAAGGTTTCAATCGGTAAAACGCGGACTCGAAAACATGAAAGAAGGACTGGTAGCAATTCACGATGGTGTAAGGCCACTGGTAACACCTGAAATTATTTCCCGTTCCTTCATCATCGCAGCCAAAAAAGATTCTGCGGTGGCAGCTGTTCCGTTGAAAGAGTCAATTCGTATGGCGGACGGTGAGGGCACCAGGGCAATGGATCGCAGCAAATTCAGGTTAATTCAGACGCCTCAAACCTTTAAGGTTTCGTTGATACGAAAGGCCTATGAATTGGAAGAAGATCCCTCATTGACTGATGATGCCAGTGTCGCCGAAAAAGCTGGACAGCAGATTTCACTGTTTGAAGGAAGCTATGATAATCTGAAAATCACAACGGAAGAAGACCTCGTAGTTGCTGAGGCATTGCTGGCACGCAAGAGGGCGGATGTATTTCGCTAAAAAAGAAAGCCGGCTGTCGTCGGCTTTATATTAGGATCTCTATCTGATCAATCTTAATACTCGTCTTCGTTAAAAAAGAAATCTTCCTTGGTGGGATAGTCGGGCCAAATTTCCTCTATGCTTTCGTATGGTTGCCCATCATCTTCAAGTTCCTGGAGGTTTTCGACAACTTCTAGCGGGGCACCGGAGCGGATAGAGTAGTCAATCAACTCATCCTTTGTAGCCGGCCATGGGGCATCTTCCAGGTAGGAAGCAAGTTCAAGGGTCCAATACATATATTTAGTCCTCCTTTAATTTTTCGCAAAAATAGAATTTAATTGATCAAAACAAATTTTATTCCGGCTTCATTTCGACTGCCCCACTGAGCACACTTTTTAAATGTAAGTGCCAGGGAAAATGTAACTGCCAAATCTGGGCAAGGTTGCGCTTTTACCTGTAAATTTTTGTTCATATTTGCGGCCGGAAAAGTCTGATGATTTCACCGTAGAGACGCAACGACGCAAAGGTCGCGCCAGTAACAAATTTGAATTTGTTTCCCGATAAGTAACTCTAAGCTTAGAGCCTTTTGCACCTGTTTGACGGCATTCCGGTTAACTATCGTCGAGACGAATTACCAATGGTCTTTGGAAAGGGGACCAGACGTTTTAGAGCATAGAATACAACCTACAGAAATGGCTGACGAAAAGATTATTTTCTCAATGGCGGGTGTCAACAAGATTTATCCCCCCAACAAACAAGTACTTAAGAATATTTATCTCTCTTTCTTCTATGGTGCGAAGATCGGGGTGCTGGGTTTGAATGGATCAGGTAAATCCTCCTTACTCCGGATAATTGCTGGCATCGACAAAGAATTCCAGGGTGAAGTCGTGTCTGACCTGAGTTTTACTGTCGGACTGCTTGAGCAGGAACCTCAGCTGGACAAAAGCAAAACTGTAAAAGAAATTGTAGAGGAAGGGGTTAAGGAGGTTGTAGCGCTATTGAAAGATTTTGAAGAAATAAATGAAAAGTTTGCTGATCCGGAGATCATGGAAAATCCGGATGCAATGGATAAGCTCATAACCAGACAAGGTGAGATCCAGGAGAAACTGGATGCTGTTAATGCCTGGGAATTGGACAATAAGTTGGAGCGCGCGATGGATGCTCTGCGATGCCCACCGCCCGAGGCCAAAGTTGAATACCTTTCGGGTGGTGAAAAAAGGAGAGTGGCATTGTGCCGGTTATTATTGCAGGAACCGGATGTTCTATTGTTGGACGAACCGACCAATCACCTCGACGCTGAATCTGTGGATTGGTTAGAGCAGCATTTGAAACAATACAAGGGGACCGTTATTGCAGTTACCCACGACCGTTATTTCCTCGATAATGTTGCAGGTTGGATTTTGGAGCTTGACCGTGGTGAAGGCATACCCTGGAAAGGAAATTATTCGTCCTGGCTGGACCAGAAGGGAAAACGTCTGGCACAAGAGGAGAAGACGGAATCAAAACGGCAGAAGGCGCTTGCCAGAGAATTGGAATGGGTCCGGATGAATCCTAAGGGCAGGCAAGCAAAGGGGAAAGCCCGCTTGAGCGCCTATGAGAAGTTGTTAAGTCAGGAGACGCGTGAGCGCGAAGAAAAGCTGGAATTATTCATTCCACCCGGACCACGCCTTGGAAACAAAGTGATCGAAGCAAACGGAGTAGCAAAAGCTTATGGCGATAAACTCCTTTACGAGAATCTCACCTTTTCACTCCCTCCTGCCGGAATTGTGGGGATCATAGGTCCCAACAGCGCCGGTAAGACTACGTTGTTTAAGATGATCATCGGAAAGGAAAAGCCCGACAGTGGTACTTTTACTGTTGGCGAAACGGTAAAGATTGCCTACGTGGATCAGGAGCATGATGATTTGCGACCTGAAGACACTGTTTGGCAGGCGATTTCAGATGGAAACGAATTGATGGAGATGGGTGGAAAACAAATTAATTCGAGGATGTATGTTGGGAAGTTCAATTTTACAGGCAACGATCAGCAGAAGAAAGTTAAAGAACTTTCAGGGGGTATGCGAAACCGGGTCCATCTCGCCATCGCTTTAAAACAAGGCGGGAATCTCTTACTGCTTGATGAGCCAACAAACGACCTTGATGTTAACACAATGCGGGCGTTGGAAGAAGCGCTGGAAAATTTTGCCGGATGCGCCGTCATCATTTCTCACGACAGATGGTTCCTCGACCGGGTATGCACGCACATACTTGCTTTTGAAGGAGATTCTCAGGTATACTGGTTTGAAGGTGGCTTTAGTGAGTATGAAGAAAACAAACGAAAACGTTTGGGTGATGAGCAACCGCACAGGATCCGATATAAAAAGTTGGTGAAATAAGGTCCAGAAATAACGAGAGGATATTGCCTAACGTTCAAGTAGATGCTGCAGGAAAAGACCATCCAGATTCAATCTGATTTATCATAACTAATGCGTGCGCTTTATACAATTCTTCTCCTGATATTATCCAATGCCTTCATGACGATGGCATGGTATGGCCATCTTAAATTCAAAGAATACAAGTGGGGTCAAAATCTGACCCTTCTTTCTATTATTTTGATTAGTTGGGGTATTGCTTTTTTTGAGTACCTCATACAGGTTCCGGCGAACCGACTCGGATTTAAAAATTACGGTGGACCCTTTTCACTGGTGGAGCTAAAGGTACTTCAGGAAGTTATAACGCTTGGGGTATTTGTCCTTTTTACTGTGATCTTTTTTAAGACCGAATCCTTCCGATTGAATCACCTGATCGGGTTCATCTTCCTGATACTTGCTGTGTATTTTATCTTTAAGAAGTAGTCTGAATTAACTACTCCTACTTACACTTACTACTTACTAAGTATAAGTAAGTAGCAAGTACCAGTCTAGCTCGGCTTGGTTCTCCATCGCCGGTGCATCCATACCCATTGCTCGGGATGTTCCCTAATGACGCCTTCAATAAAGTTCGTTAGAATCTGGGTATTGTGCGTAATGTCTGAGTCCTCATTCCCGGTAATAGTCATGGGTATTTCAGGGAGGATATGCATATGCTGCTTCCAGTCCTTGCCGAGATAGACATAAGTCGGGACGATTGCTGCACCTGTTTTCATGGCGAGAACGGTGGCACCTATCGGAGTTGACGCCGGTTTTCCAAAGAAATTTACAAAAGTGCTTTTAACCTTTGTATCCTGATCGATAAGCAACGCCACTGAACCACCAGACTTCAAAACTTTTATAAGTTTAAAAGTTTCTTTACCTCGTTCGATCGCAATAGCACCGTGCATATTTCTATAGTCCCACAATAGTTCGTTAAGGCGCTGATCCTTTAGTGGAGTTCCGATGATATTGGGATTGAGTCCCCGCAACGCCATATTACTTACCTGTAAATCAAATGCGCCCAGGTGGCACGTTAGAAAGATGACACCTTTTCCTTTTGCAATCGCCTTTTCATAGTTTTCCAGTCCGTGTGTAACAAGGAAATTCTCGAGATCCGCTAAGGTCTTCACTCTTGTCGCGCGAAGCATCTCTCCGGAGTTCATCCCCAGCATCCGAAAAACTTTTTGTGACAGCTCTTTTATTTGAGGTGCAGTCAGATCCGGAAAGGCAATGTGGAGATGTTTTCTCATAAGTCTTCTTGTCTTACCAGCAAACCAGAAACTCAGCCGTCCAAAAAAGCCACACAACTTCAGCCAGGCAACCCGGGGGATAGCATTGGAAATGAAAATCAGGAATTGAACGCCACGATAGACAATACCGTAACTGACCTTCCTTCTTAATTTTTTTCGTTTTGACATGAATGCGCTAAGATAAGATATTCAGATTTTTGAACTTGCATCAATTGAATGAATCATTTTACCTTTTCAAGTTAGACTACCTTATCGATCTGAATAATGAAGACGCTTTACATTATTAGACACGCCAAATCCAGTTGGGCTGATCCGATTGCAAGTGATTTTGAACGAGGATTGAATGATCGTGGCAAGAGGGATGCACCAAAGATGGGAAAGCGTTTAAAGGAAAAAGAAATTCATCCGGATGTAATTATCAGCAGCCCTGCCAAGCGGGCTCTGTCGACCGCTAAGAAAATATCCGAAGTAATTAAATTCGAGAAGCACAGGATCAATACCGAGTCAAGACTTTATCATGCCCATGAGGACACCATCCTATCCGTCGTTCAGGGTATTAACGACAAGCATGAGATCGCAATGCTTTTTGGGCACAACCCAGGACTGACCGACTTTGTAAATTCAATTTCCGGTGAAGAAATCAATATTGACAATGTACCGACATGTGGAATCGTTGCGTTTAGCCTACCAGTTGAATCCTGGAAGGAAGTAACATGGAGGTCGGCCAGGTTGATGTTTTTTGATTATCCCAAGTCAAGGGCCTGACTAAAGAATATACTCGCTGAGATCCCTGTTCTTTATCAGTCCGGTTAACTTAGCCTTAACCATTTCAGCGTTGATTTCAATCTTCGTATTCTGCGCTATTTTATCGGGAACATCAAAGAGAAACTCATTTAGCAGCTTGCTCATCACAGTGTGCAGACGACGAGCTCCAATGTTC
>CAMLER010000298.1 GCA_946478915.1 uncultured Chryseolinea sp. | reverse complement strand
CCGGGCATTGCTGAAGTTTAATCTTGGCATTTGAGGTCGTGCTTGTCCCAGAGAACAATTTAGCGTCTGGGTTTAGTTCGCAGTTGAACTGAATCCAGGGGAAAGGCTGGCGCACATGAAGCAAATCGAATGCGAAAATTAATTCTTGTTTAAGATTTATCGGGGTAAAAGGGGTGGAGCGAATGCTCAAAAGGAACCTCTTTCCTTAAATGGCCTGTGATTCCGATGTAGTTTGATGAATTTTTTTCAATACTCCACCTCTTCGAAGAGCGCTGTCGAAACCGTGCGGTCGGTGTTGTCCAGAGCGATGCGCAGCCGATGTCCAACTTCAGTTGCCAGATCAGCGAGATTACTGATGTGCAGACTGCTTCCGAGACTATTAAGAGGATTAACAGCTGTAATTTCGACCTCACCATTCTCGTGTTCCTGTATCACGACATTGCAGGGTAGCATATTGCCAATACTGGAGTCGAGGCTCACTGCCTTATATGCGAATGAAGGATTGCACACTCCAAGGATTTTATAGTTTCTGAAACCGATATTCAGTTTTTGTTTGAATACGTCTTTCAGATCGATGGAGGTAATAACACCGAATCCCTGAATCCGAAGATTCTCAATTATCCTATCCACTGCTTCCTGGAACGGAATTCTTACTGTGCGTGAAAATTCTTTCATGATCTTATATTTAGTGGGACTTTATTACAGAAGGCTAAACCGCATGCGACATCCTGTCATTTCGATTATCGTCTTGTCAAAGCAATTTCTGCATTATCGATTCAGGCTGCTATGATGAATGTCATTTATCCAGATGCGATTTCTCATTTCTACCATCATATAGGCTGACTAAATAGTATAAAGAAAACTAACGCGTATGAAAGGTAATGTTGGTAGGGTGATCGTACGCAAAGCGTTTGAGGCTGTGCTCGATCAAATGAAAGAGGAATTGTACAATGATTGCTTTGAACTCGGTGGTGTTACCGATTATCAAGATCATTTGAATATGCTCAAAAGCGTTACTTTGGGAAAGTATAAAGTACTATCAGTTTACGACCCATACTTATATAAGGAGATGATGCGACTATCGCCGGAAGTGGGTTTAGTTTTGCCTTGCCTGGTGTCTGTGGCAGAACTGTATCCGGGTGAAACCGCCGTCACCTTTTACAACCCCACGGAGCATATTGCCAGAGACATGAAACTCTATGTGCTGGAAAGCCTGGCGCTTAAGGTCAGCGAGAAGCTTCGCAGTACTATCCAGACATTTGATTCAGGGTTCCGAGAGGCAAACCCGGATTTGGTTACATCCTGGAGTTGACACTGTTTTCAGGTTTTCCGATTTTGTTATTGAAGTATACTCTCCATTTCTTTTAGAAAGATCATGTTTTTAAGTAATGGATCTCTATGAGCTGTGTTTCGTATGCCAGTTATACGACAACCATAAGACCAGGCGAAATTTAACATTCAGTTGGCAGGAAGTGGATATCACTATCTGGTAATTCTCTGCAACAGTTGTGAAAAATCAAGAGACACAAACTATGATAGTGATGTATTGTAGAGAGACTAATCAAATCGACTACGAACGACATCAAACTGTTGACAGATGATTTAAATCAGTTTTAAGATAAAAAGACCATGGCGCCAATCGAAAATTATTTTGCATACGATGACAAAAGTCATTTCATACGGAGCATGAATGTTGTTGTTTTACTACCGTGACCATGACTGGTCTGAAATATATGTATTCTTTCAAGGCGATTGTTGGCGTTCTAATATTCCTGCTCGTGGCGGGCATTGTGGTAATGAGTGCGATAAGCTATCAGAATAATGAAAATACAATGCAGACTTCCCGGTGGCTAAGTCATACCCATAAAGTGATTGAGAGTGCTGAAGAATTACTATCCAGGTACCAGGAGATCCGCTTGAAGGTGAATAGTATGGTCATCACGAGGGATACATCAAAGCATCGCGAATATCTTGAGTCAATGAAGGCATTGGTTTCGGACTTCAATGAGTTGAAGAAGCATACCACAGATAATCCCTATCAACAACCCAACCTGGATTCTCTGGAACATGGCCTGCAAAAATTTAAAAGCATTTCAGATACTTTGTTTAAGCGAGTCGGTGAAAATACTCCGCAGGTGGACTTAATGACGTTATTTGCAAGCAACAACGACATTAGGGAGAGTGTGACATCAACAATAAAAAAGGTAAAGACTACTGAAAAAGCATTGCTCGCTCAACGGGAACTGGCCAATCAGGAAAGTCTTTCCGCATTTAAAAGCACCTTTGCCATTTTACTGACCGGGATCGCAATTCTTTTGGGATCAACTTTCTTAGTGGTTCGCTACAATTTCAATAAAAGCAAGATGGCAGAGGAACAAATCAAGCAAGCTTTGGAATCTGAAAAGGAACTTAATAACATGAAATCGAACTTTGTGACTATGGCCTCGCATGAATTTCGAACCCCTTTAACCGCGATTGTGTCTTCTGCGGATCTTCTATCCAATTATAAGTTTGTCGAGAATCAGGACCGTGCACTTCGGCATATTTCCAGAATCAAATCTTCTGTCAGAAATCTTACCTCCATACTGGACGAATTTCTATCGGTCACGAGGATTGAGGAAGGACGTATTAAGCCGAATCTCGAAAAGATTGATATTCAAAAACATCTTGAATTGTTCTGCAAAAATGCACAGGGTAATACCAGGCCGGGACAGGTAATAATCTATGATCATACCGGGCATAACGAGATATCAACAGATCCTGTTTTATTTGACAACATTGTGAACAATATGGTGTCCAATGCAATAAAATACTCTCCTGAAAATTCTGCGATCTACCTATCTTCTCATGTGGATGGTATGATTCGCCTAACGGTTAAAGATAATGGTATTGGTATCCCTGAAAACGAACAAACTCAAATATTCAACAGGTTTTATCGCGCTTCCAATGTCAGCAACGTCCAGGGGACGGGGCTGGGGTTACACATTATGAAACACTACGTTGAGATGTTGAAAGGTTCAGTGAAGTTGAATAGTGAGGTGGGGAAAGGCACAACGGTTGAGGTATGCTTCGATAACTCTCTGTAAGATATTGTACACCTTATCGACGCTATTGCATTTCAGGATTTCCTATTGGGAAACTTTCGGAAGATCTTTCCCACTGCCGTTCTTATCAGACCATCAATTTTATCAGGTGTCAGCGGTCTGCCTTCTAGTGCAGATACCGCCCAACCCCGCCACACCAAATTATTTGTCTTCGGGTCCATGAAATCAATAATTAATGTGCCCTCACGATATTGTTGAATATTGGTACGCAGGTGAGTCCAGTAAGGACTATAGAAGTATCCGTGTGGGTCCGTCGTTACTATTGACTGATCATCGACTATGATATGATAGTGAACTACGAGCTCCGGATCTTTTTCTGATCGACGGTATCCTTTTTTCGTCAATTGCTCGGTTATGGCAGACTTGATCCTTTTGTCGTTGAGTTCGTTATAGTAAAGAGGATTGTTTCCCAACTCGATACTTTTTTCTTTCAGCCAAGTAAAAGTAGCGTAAATGTAAAGTTCGTAACCTGGATCATAATCCGAATACACCCGTATTTCAGGACTGCATCCAGTCATCAAAAGAATTAATGCGACAAAAGAATTTTTCATAATCAACGGTCATTAGATTTCCGAAAAAGAATTCGAGATCAATGCTGCTTACTTCATAGTTGAAGATGGTGGCCATACCACGTCATCATAGTTTAGAGAATACGTGTCTTATTCACTGAGTTGCTTGATACTAAAGGTCCATACTGGACATTCATTATGATTAACAACAGACTCTGCAATGCTCCCGTTTATCAAATGCTTCAGGCCCTTGTAGCTATGGGTACCCAAGGCTATCATTTGCGCCTGGATTTCCTTCGTGAAGTTGAGGATGCCATCTCTCTCATTGAAATCATTTCTGAAATTCAGCGTGTAATTATTCAGTTTATAATGGTTGGCAAATTCTTCGAGGGCACCCTGTGCTTCCTGATTTGTTTTAAAATGAGCGGGAGTTGATACAGTCAGGACGTGCAGCTTAGCTTTAAAAAACGCCTGAAGATTCTTAACATGTGCTATCAGGCCTGATTGATTCAACTCCAGGCTGTTCGGGAATACTATATGTTGTATTGATCCGTAGGCAGCCGCCTTGGTTACTGCAAACACTGGTACAGGTGAAAAGCGAACAATTTTTTCAGTATTCGAACCGATGAGGAATTCTTCCAATCCACTTGAACCGCTGGTACCCATGACCACAAGGTCGATCTGGTGTTCCTCGATAAATTTCGGAATACCTGAAAGCATCAAATCGGTTGGCATTTCGAAATGAACTGGCGTTTTTGCCGGCGTATAAAACGTCTCTTTTAATTTTTCAAATGCACTAGTGGCCTCTTCCTTTAGCCTCGTCCTGCTCTCCGAGTCAAGTGAGTGAGGCTGAACTCCAAAAGTCGTTTCGTACACAAGGGGCGCTTCGATAAAGTGAACAACATAAATCTCACCCTTGCTTATAGAAGCAATTTCCAAGGCGAATTTGTATGCTTCTTTTGATGGAGTTGAAAAATCGCATGGGACAAGAATCTTTTTCATAATATCAAATTCTAAGTTTACCTCGAATATCGATGCTTCTTACATCTTACCTTTACAATAGTCCTGCTATGAACTATTGTCCTGACGAGAGCATTACGTGGTGTAATAACCAGAATTCATACCTGCGATCCAATGATGTTTATCAGGTAAAAAGGTAAGATAACTCATGGATAAAGTGAGCAGGGCTGGGTGGACCAATCGGAGGAACAACTGGTGCCATTAAAGCAAGCAGGAGAACCGACATATTTCGGCCTTGTTGCTATTCTTTATTAACAAACGCAGACAAGTTTCGGTCCTTATCTCAACAACCGGTCTGGATTTGTGTTTCACATCATTTTTATTCCGGTTTCGAGTATTCCCTTCCCAAAAGATAAACATTGTAATCTGACGTTACGCCTTTCAAATTGATCTGTGCGGTTTGATGCGCTGTCTTTAATGAAGAGTGCCTGACTACTTCTTCAGACGCAACAAATGAATTGTTTAGTTTTTTAGTAGCATTTTGAATCCTTGACGCAATGTTAACAGCCAGTCCCATTACGGTTGGCTTGAGACGACCATGTAAATTTAGTTCTCCTACTATCACTTTTCCCGAATGAATGCCTATTCCTACTTCGAACTCGCGAAAAAAGTATACATTCAGATAAGTTTTATTTAGCTTTTCAAGTTCATGAAGAATCGCCATCCCGGTAGAAATAGCATTGTCCGCTGCCTCTCTGATCGACGTGTCAAGTCCGAATACAGCATACAACTCATCGCCTGCTGTTTCGATCAATTTTCCTTTGTGCTCGGTAATGATTTTATAAAAGACATCAAACAGCTTCCTCGTGATATACATGACGTCGAAGGGAAGGTATGTTTCAATAAATGGAGTAAAGTTTCTGATATCTAGAAAAAACAACACCAAATACCTTTCTTCTCCCAGAGGCTTCAGCTTTTTTGCCTTTAGATCCTTTTCGCTAAGCTGAATATAGTGTGGGATCTCAGATGCATCTTTGATTATACGCTCAACCACCACAGGCTCCCTTAATACTTTAGTCTGGCAGGCAAGCCTCACAGAGCTCGTCATTTGAATTGACTTCCGGAGTTTGGCTTCTTTTCTATTTGGTCGACTCAGATTCTTTTCACCCTCCAAAACCATGATCCGACAGGTTGTACATTTTCCCATACCGCCACAGGCATGAAAGTGCGGTATGCCTGCCTGCAATGAAGCATCAAGGATCGTTTGGTTTTTCTCCACCGTTATGATCCGTTCTCCAATGAATTCTATTTGCATGTTATTGCGCCCGATACCGTTATTCGATTACTAAAGTGCACATAGTTTCCCGAAATAACATTAGCGCGGTGCTTCTTATTGAACTAACCGGGCTCCGGATTAAATTCGCACATAAATATTTATAATGCTCTTAAAATCAATACTCATTGGTTACTCCCTCAAGCGTATAGACGCCCTTGCCTTACGTTATTTTGACTTCTTTTTCTTCCTCTTCCTTTTCTTCTTCTTGGCCGGTGTGCCGATGTTGTAAGTCGTAAAATATGTTTTAATTGCTCGTAACATTTTTGTTCGTAAAAAAGCCCCATAATTTATTAAATATTGTGCGTACCAGGACGCGATTTTTTTTTTATAACAGAGGTATTCAGTGCTATTCTTTTGACACAAAGAATATATATAAACGTTGTAAAATGACGTATGTCCGCATCTTATTAGGAGTACAATCAAACAATGAATAAAGTTCGATTATTATTATTTGTTTAGAAATAAAGGCATAACCGACTGGATTGTTTTTCTTTAAAGAAAAGTACGGATAATTTTTTTTTTCAAATCAGCTCAAGCAAGGTTATGGGATATTTTCCCCGGTGGGTAATTTTGAATCATCTGATTTCTGTTTTGTCA
>CAMLER010000297.1 GCA_946478915.1 uncultured Chryseolinea sp. | reverse complement strand
TTATTCCTTTTTATTTCCCGCTCATTCAAACACCGCAAAAACATGAACTAGGATTAGTCCTTATACCTTATACCTTATTCCCTATTCCTTTTTTCTGATTTAACAAAGTGGTACTTATCCTTTATTGGCAAGCGAAGAAGCGACAAAATTGTGAATGCAGCTTGCATTTCCCGGAACAGCAAATTACCTTTGTGTCCCTTTTTAGGGGGGTAGTGTATTTAATCGTTAAAAAATGGATCATAATAGCTTTAAAACAAGCTACGCAACGAAGGCCACAGTAGAGAAGAATTGGTTTGTCGTAGACGCAAATTCACAAGTTTTGGGTCGCGTAGCGAGTCAGGTAGCGCATATTCTTCGCGGCAAGCATAAAACCAGCTACAGTCCTCATGTGGATTGTGGTGACAACGTTATTGTCATTAATGCAGAAAAAGTAAGAATGACGGGCAAAAAATGGTCTGATCGGGTTATTTTCACTCACTCCGGTTATCCAGGTGGTCAGCGTGAGCATACCCCCAATTTGATCCGTTCCAAACACCCTGAGCGGCTCATCGAGCATGCTGTTCGCGGAATGCTTCCGAAAAACAGGCTGGGAAGTGAGATTTATAGAAGTCTCCATGTTTACGCCGGAACTGAACATCCCCATACCGCACAACAACCAAAAGAATTAAAATTCTGATATGCAGATAACTAACACCATTGGAAGACGGAAAACATCTATTGCCCGGGTATACATCAAACCAGGCAAGGGGGATATCATCGTAAATGACCGTGATTTAAAGGATTATTTTATTTCGGAGATACATCAAACTTTAGCTAAACAAGCTTTGGCAGCTCTCAAACTAGAGGGCAGCTATGATGTTACTGTTAATGTCGAAGGTGGTGGAGTAACTGGTCAGGCAGAGGCAGTGCGCCTCGGTATTGCCAGGGCATTGGTTGAGATCAGTGCAGAAAACAAGCCTACATTAAGAAAGGAAGGATTTATGACACGCGATTCCCGCATGGTCGAGCGTAAGAAACCAGGGCGCAGAAAAGCAAGAAGAAGATTCCAGTTTAGCAAGCGATAGAACAATACGTAAAAACAGAATGGCTGAAAAATTAACATATCAGGAATTGTTGGATGCAGGTGTACACTTTGGTCACCTTACCCGCAAATGGAATCCAAAGATGGCCGAGTTCATCTTCATGGAAAACAATGGGATTCATATCATAGACCTGAATAAAACATTGTCTCAACTGGATGAGGCAATATTTGCCCTTAAAAATATTGTTCGATCCGGCCGTAAGATCATGTTCGTTGCTACCAAAAAGCAAGCGAAAGATATTGTTACGGATGAGGCAAAGCGTTTAAACATGCCTTACGTAACTGAGCGTTGGTTGGGTGGAATGCTTACAAATTTTGCCACGATCAGAAAGTCTTTGAAGAAGCTTGCGCAGATCGAAAAGCTGATGAAGGATGATGCATTCAACAACCTGGCGAAGCGTGAGCGTTTAATGATCACGCGCGAAAAGGCGAAGCTTGAAAAATTGTTGGGTGGTATTGCAGATCTTAACAGGTTGCCGGCTGCTCTTTTCGTTATCGATGTGAAGCGGGAGCATATTGCTGTAACAGAAGCTCAAAAATTAAATATTCCGGTTTTTGCATTGGTTGATACCAATTCTGATCCTTCTGGTGTTGATTTCCCTATCCCTGCAAATGATGACGCGTTCAAGTCGATATCTATATTGACAAAACACATCGGTAAGGTAATTGAAGAATCATTGATGGAACGCAAAAAGGATAAAGAAGACGCAGCTCATAAAAAAGACGAAGACGAAAAAAGAAGAGTTGACGAACCGGTAGAAGAAGCGAAGTAAATACTAGCAAATAAATAGAACTTATTAGTCGTCCTGCCGCCTTTGGAACAATAAAGCTGGTGGGACGGTTTATTTTTAGGCCACATCAAAAAAACTAAATCATTATAATATGGCAGCTATATCAGCGCAAGATGTAAATAAGCTCCGCCAAATGACTGGCGCAGGAATGATGGATTGTAAAAAAGCTCTGACCGAAGCGGATGGAGATTTTGAAAAAGCCATTGAGATCTTAAGAAAGAAAGGCCAGAAGGTTTCTGCATCCCGGTCGGATAGGGATGCGAAGGAAGGCTCTGTGTTCATTAAGGTGAGCGATGATAAAAAAGAGGCAGTACTTATTGCGCTGAACTGTGAAACAGATTTCGTAGCAAAGAATGAAGAATTTCAGGCATTGGGAAAACTGATCGCTGAAACAGCTTTTACTAACAAGCCAGCGGACAAAGATGCGCTGCTCGGCATCACTGCCGGGTCACTTTCGTTAAATGATAAAATCGTGGAACTGGTGGGTAAGATTGGGGAGAAGATCGAAGTGAGCGAATACATTCACATGAAGGGTGAAACGGTAGTTCCGTATATTCACGCCGGCTCAAAACTTGGTGTCTTGGTCTCTCTCAAAGGCATCAATGGAAAAGATGTTACTGAAGCCGGAAAAGATGTAGGGATGCAGATCGCGGCAATGAATCCCGTTGCAGTAGATGAAAAATCTGTGGATAAAACGGTGATCGAAAAGGAACTGGAAATTGCGAAAGCACAAATTATCGCAGAAGGAAAACCTGAAAATATGGTTGAGAAGATAGCGCAGGGTAAACTGAATAAATTCTTTAAAGAGAGCACGTTGCTGCACCAGGCGTTTGTAAAAGACAATTCGAAGACTGTAGCACAATACCTGGATAGCGTTTCGAAAGGGCTTACTGTCGCCGAATTTAAAAGGGTAACAATAGGTTAACCGTTGTGAACCTAAGATACTTAAGCCAGGCCGCGAACCTGGCTTTTCTTTTTTTCGTTTTGTTCAAGTAAACAACTTGTATCCATGTTTAAATCCATCCATCCTTTCGATCAGTCCGTCATTGAAACGTTTCCACCCATGAATGCCGCCGCGGTCGGGGTAAAACTCGGAATGGCATCGAAGGCCTTTCAGGATTGGAAAAAAACCTCTTTCTCCGAGCGAAGCAAGCTTATGCTAAAAGCCGCTTCCATTATTCGGGAAAAAAAAGATGAATATGCGCGGACGATTACGCTCGAGATGGGAAAGTTGCTGTCGGAGGCAAAGGCGGAGGTAGAAAAAAGTGCTACGGCTTGTGAGTACTTTGCTAACCATGCAGACCAATTTTTAAAAGATCAGTCAATTCCTACTGAAGCAAAAAACAGCTTCGTGGCATTTCAGCCGATAGGGGCTGTGCTAGCGATAATGCCCTGGAATTTTCCCTTCTGGCAGGTATTCCGTTTTGCAGCACCGGCTCTCATGGCTGGCAATGTTGGATTGTTGAAGCATGCTCCGAATGTAACAAGATGCTCGTTGATGATCGAAAGACTTTTTCTTGACGCAGGGTTCCCATCCGGTGTTTTCCAGAGCCTGGTGGTGGAGGTAAACCTCGTAGAGCAGATCATTGCTTCAGACATCGTGCAGGGTGTTGCGCTTACCGGAAGTGAGGCAGCTGGATCGCAGGTTGCTTCGATTGCAGGTAAAAACATAAAGCGAAGCGTTCTTGAACTAGGTGGGAGCGATGCCTTCATCGTAATGCCGGACGCAGACCTCGCGCGTACAATAAAAGTTGCCACGCAATCGCGCATGCAAAACGTTGGGCAATCCTGTATCGCGGCCAAACGTTTTATTGTCCATAAAGAGGTGAAGGAACAATTTCTTGCGGGATTTGCAGAAAGCATCAGGGATCTTGTGCAGGGAGATCCTTTCGACAGCAGGACAACCCTTGGACCGATGGCAAGACTTGACTTAGCCGAAAAGTTGGAAAGTCAGATGAAAAAATCTGTGGAGGCTGGTGCAACCTTGATCACAGGCGGTACGCGCAATGGCTGCAATTTCCAGGCTACTTTGTTAGATAACGTCGCACCTGGTATGCCTGCTTTCGACGAGGAAACCTTCGGTCCTCTAGCGGCTATTATTACTGCGCGTAATGAAGAAGAGGCGGTTGCGCTGGCAAATCAAACCCGTTACGGCCTCGGTGCCACAGTATGGACCCAGGATTTGAAAACCGGCGAGCGGATTGCTCGAAGACTCGACTCGGGTTCTGTATTGGTGAACGCATTGATGCGCTCAGATGTCAGGCTGCCATTTGGCGGCATAAAGAAATCGGGCTATGGCCGTGAGCTGTCGGAGTTTGGAATCAAGGAATTCGTTAACGTTAAGACGATCTCGATAGCTCAAAATTAAATTTATGTAACAGCAATAGGGGTATGATCCGTTAGGGTTGTCATAGCATAAAACAACACTAACTTAATATGTCACGAGTTTCGAATTTTCTCATTAAGCCCTTCATCATCCTTTTAGCGCTCTTTGTTTTCGCTTGTGATCGCGAAGATCCGGGACCACTCCAGGAAGTTCATAAGGACTTTGTCGTAACCGACTTCGACCGGTTGGAAATGGGTAGCGGCTTCCGCATCAGGGTGGATCAGGGTAATTCCTTCAGCGTTAAAGTCAAAGGCGACCGACGAAATGTTGACGACCTGGAGGTATACAAACAGGGTAATACACTGATTATCGAATTTGAAGATCAAAGAGATCGTCATCACGATACTTATATTGACATTACTATGCCCGTCTTAACAGCGGTAAATTTTTCTGGTGCCAGTGAATCGAAGATTCGTGGATTTGAGAGCGATCAAATCGATCTCTATTTATCCGGTGCGTCAGTGTGTCAGGTAGATGCCGCGTTCAATCGGGTTGATCTGGTTGTTTCCGGGGCTTCGGAAGTAATCATGTTTGGCGACGGTGTCGAACTGGTTGGGGAACTTTCAGGTGCTTCTTCCCTCAAGGCTTTCGATTATCCGGTGAATGAGGCAATACTGGAGTTGTCAGGCGCAAGCTCAGGAAAAGTGACTGTAACGGATGCGCTAGACGTTACCGCTGGTGGTGCCAGCTCAGTGTTATACCGCGGCGAGCCGACGGTGATGGCGAATACGTCGGGTGCATCTTCGGTGGTTAGAGACTAGTGCTGTGTTGAGGTGTTGATGTGCGATGTGTTGGTGTTTCTGACTGCCTCGAATACCTCAAAGTTGTTGGGAAGTAGAGACTCGTTGGAATCTGGCGAACTTCAACACGTCGCACATCAACACCTCAACACAATAAATCATGGCGTTGGGGGATCCTGAGGATCTCTCTTCCTAAAAGCTGCTTTAAAAGCATTTCCAAGCTCGTCACCGGCTTTTCTCAGGCTTTCTTCAACTTCTTTCCATCGCTCATTAGTCTCCGATTCTTTTTTTATTTTTTCGGCAGTGTTCCTGAGTTCCTCGTATTTCTCTTTAAACTCCGCACGAAGCTTCTCGCTGGCCTCATTCAGTTCGGCCACAAAATCATCTACTTTTCGTCCGAAATTCTTAAATGTTTTTTCGTTTTTACCCTCGTTGCTTGTTTCCATGGTTGATCACTTTTCTCCTTAAACGCTTTCGGAAGCGAAAAGATTTGTTGACCAAACTGCAAACATAGGGGACCGAAGACACAAGGAATCACCAAGTTTTGGAAACACGGAACAGAAAGCGTTTTCATGCTTCTTTGTGTTTTCGTGGCAATTCTTCATGTCTTTGTTGCAGTTTTGCACATGCGCACCATTTACCTATTTTTGGGTTGATCAAATTATTGCGACGTGAAGAAAGTGAGCAAGTTTTTCTTAGTCATGTGGATGGTGTTGATGTTAGCGTCCTGCGCCTCGCATCACTCGCACAAGCACAAGCATAAAAAAATCAAGCCTGGGAAACCGATGCCCTGTCCCCTAAAAGATTGCTGATGAACCTGCGAAAAATTGTAATCGCAATCGACGGGTATTCGGCTTGTGGAAAAAGCAGCACTGCAAAAATGGTTGCCGGAATTTTAGGCTACCGATATATCGACACAGGCGCTATGTACCGGGCTGTTACGTTGTACTTTATGGAACACCATGTCGCGTTGACGAATCCCAAAGAGATATCCAGGGCGTTACAACAGATCAATATTTCTTTCAAAGTAAATTCCCGAAATATTTCGGAAACGTATCTGAACGGCCTTAACGTAGAAAAGGCGATAAGAAGCATGCGTGTTTCAGAACGTGTGAGTGAGGTGAGCGCGGTGAAAGATGTGCGTGTTGCCATGGTTGATCTCCAGCGCAAAATGGGTAAAGAAAAAGGAGTGGTTATGGATGGCCGGGATATTGGCACAGTTGTATTTCCTTCGGCAGATCTGAAACTTTTTATGTGCGCCGAACTTTTGGTGCGTGCTTTCAGGCGGCAGAAAGAATTGCTCGAGAAGGACCGGCTTGTAGACCTGGATGATATTATAACCAACATCGTGCAACGCGATCAAATAGACACTACGCGCGCGGAAAGTCCATTGCGAAAAGCTGACGATGCTATAGTCATCGATACCACTCATATCACCCTGGAGGAGCAAGTAGACGAGGTGGTTAGAATAGCGCTCACGCGCATTATGACGTCGGCATAGAGTATCCGCCT
>CAMLER010000296.1 GCA_946478915.1 uncultured Chryseolinea sp. | reverse complement strand
TTGACGACGGCGAACGGATAAGAACTATCAATATCATCACCAAGCAAAATAGAAAGAAAGGGACATTCGGAAAAGCAACAGGCGGCTACGGCACCGATGAACGTTACATGGCCGCAGCAAGCCTGAACTTCTTTAATGGTGACAGAAGAATTACAACCACCGGGCTAGCCAACAACATCAATACGTTAAACTTTTCTGCCGACCCAACCAATGAAGGGGAATCAAGACCCGAGAATGGTATTATCCAAACGCACAGCGGCGGAATCAACTTTATAGACACCTGGAAAGGAAACATTGACTTTACTGGAAGTTACTTTTACACAAAACGGGAGAACCAGCGAAGCTTGTTTACCGTACGAGATTATGTTTCATCCGATTCCGGGCAGGTGTATACAGAGGATAATACAAATATCAATACCAATTCTGAACACCGCGCAGATATCCGATTTGATTACAAGATCAACGACAGAAACAGACTTATCATCCGGCCATCGATCTCTCTGAAGGATAATCGACAGTCTGCCTTTTTTGTCGGAAACACAAATACAGCCAATAGACCAATTAACGAAACGGAAAACGAATCCCGTTCAGAAAATGGTGACAATGATTTCCATAGCCGTATCAGCTATGGTCATCAGTTCTTAAAGCGAGGCCGCAGTATCACACTACGGCTTCACAATAGCTATCACACAAATGTAGACGATGCCTACCGCGAAGCGACAAATTTGTTTTTCGGCGACGAGCAAAACCTGGAGTTACTCAATCAAAATACTAACCTCGCACGGACAGGTATGTCATGGGAAGCAGGTGTATCGTACACGGAACCGATATCCAAAAATGCGCAGCTCGAGATTGAATACGAAATCGGCAATCGCCTGAATGATTCAGACAGAAGAGTCTTCGACTTTGATGACGAAACCGGTGGCTACTCCCAGCTGAATACAGCAATCAGCAATACTTTTAAGAGTGAATATATTACCCAGGAAACTGAACTTGGCTATCAATACAAAAAAGATAAGCTCATCCTTCAGACAGAACTCGAGTATCAGCATGCGCAGCTGGAAAATGATCAGGCTTTCCCGGAAACACTCTCCTTGAACAGAACCTTCCAAAGTATACTGCCATCGGCACGGCTTGAATACAAGTTTAGCAACAATGCCAACTTTCAATTTAATTACCGCACCTGGACGAACGAGCCAAACGTCAGTCAGCTTCAAAATGTGATTGATAATAGAAATCCATTGCAGCTTCGAACCGGCAATCCGAACCTGGACCAGTCCTACAACAATTGGTTGCGTGGCCAGTATCGTTACAATAACCCGGAGAGCGGTAAATCCTTCTACTCCTCGCTGCAGGGAAATTTTACCTCTGACTATATAGCTAACAGTACGTTTATTGCTGAAACGCCAACACCGGTTAACGAAGACATTACGCTGGAAACCGGATCGCAGTTGACAAAGCCTGTAAATGTTGATGGTTATCTGAACCTCAGAGCATATTTTAATTATAGTAGGCCGTGGAATTTGATCAGCTCAAATTTGAGCTTCAGCGGTGGTGCCCGATACTCACGGCAACCGGGGGTGATCAATGATGATTTGAACATTGCAGCCACTCGCAATATCCACGGTAGAGTCGGCATTAGCAGCAACATTAGTCCCACCGTTGATTTTAATGTATCGACACAGAGTAGCTATAGCGTTGTAGAAAATACATTGCGTCCTGCGCTCAATAATGATTTCTTCAATCAGAGTTCACGATTGCGTCTAAATTGGGTGATCTGGGAGGGATTTGTTTTCAGGACCGATCTGAATCATCAGGCTAACCGCGGACTATCCGCTGGAGTAAACACAAACTTTGCACTTTGGAACATGAGTGTAGGAAAAAAAATCTTCCGGAATCAACTTGGAGAGGTGTCGCTGATGGTTTATGACTTGCTGAAACAGAATAACAATATCCAACGAAATGTGAATGAAGTTTATATTGAAGACGTCCGTTCAAATGTATTGCAGCAATATTTTATGGTGACATTTACTTACAACATTCGTCATTTCTCAGGAGGTGCCAAGCTGGAGGATTTTCTTCCACCGGGTGGAGGATCTGGCGAAGAAGTAAGAGACAACTAGCCTGGACACAGATGAAACGATTCTTCTTTTGCATGTCGGTCCTTCTTGGAAGCGCCCTTGTTGCAGGCTTCACTGAAAAAAAAATACCAAACGATTCCTTCATTCAAAATACATTTCCCTGTCCGGATGCCAGCATACCGCGCTACGAGGCAAAGTACACGTCCAAACAACCGGTGATAGACGGCAAACTCGACGAAGCAGTGTGGAAGAACGCTGCGCGCTCAGATCCGTTTCGGGACCTGATCCATGGTTCAAAAACGCACCTCGATACCCGGGCTGCGGTAGTATGGGATAATGAATATTTGTACGTGGCCTACTGGATAGAAGAGCCTGATGTTAAGGCTACCTTAACCAAACGCGATGCGCCGATCTACCAGGACAACGATGTCGAGCTGTTTATAGCAGGGGAGGACGGATATTATGAATTTGAGATAAACTCCTACGGCACAATCTACGAGGTGTTGTTCTTCTGGGAGGAGAAATTCCAACGGAAAGGCTATGCTGAAATGCCGCAGTTTAGTCGCAAAGACTCGCTTGTAAGGCCTTTCAATGGCGTCGGATTCAAAAATCACCCCAGGGGTAGGCGCATTGGATTTTGGAACTGGGACTATCCGGGATTGCAGAGCGCAGTTCATGTTGATGGAACTTTGAACGACAATAGTGACAGGGACAAAGGCTGGACAGTAGAATTGGCGCTACCGTGGAAGGGATTAGAGATCTTAGCGAATGGTGATGCGCGTTCGTTACCGCCGAAACCGGGCGACAATTGGCGTATGGATTTCTCACGGTTCAATACTTACAAAGGGAACAAAGACGATTCAGGTGGATGGGCATGGTCGCCGCATGGCGTTTGGGATTCCCATGTGCCGGAGTGTTTTACATATGTCGAATGGGTGAGATAGCACTTTTGATGCTGCAAAAAGACCAGGACTTGAAGTAAATTTTTATAATATTTCATGTAACGCACGAGAATGTAGTTATCGAAATCAGTGTTGATGAGGAATATTGTGGGCGTTAATGAAATTTCTGGCTATGCTTTGGGCACTAATGGAAATAGCAAATGCCTCTTTTTTTATTGCAAACCGGAGAAAAATTTGTCTTCCGGTTTTTTTATCTTTATTCGCAAGACTAACAAGCATAATGACATCAGCAAACGAAATCCGAAACCGCTTAATCGATCAGTTGATGGCAATCAAGGATGCCGATTATCTTCAGGCCCTCTCGAATATGATTGACCGTTCGCATATCGAGGCAGATGCAGTGCCCCTCAGCGAGGAGCAGAAAATCATGCTTACCATGAGTGAAGAAGACGTTAAAGCTGGGAGAACGATTGATCAAAATGTGTTGAATGAACAAGACCTTCGATGGCTGAAAGGAAAGTAATCTGGACCGAAACTGCCGCACGACAAAGAAGGTAGATCCTGGAATATTGGCTTAATCGAAATAAATCGTCAACCTATCCTATAAAGTTGCTTCGTTTGAGCAATGAAAAGGCAAACCGGATTTCAGCAGATCCTCTGATTTATAAAACATCGGAATTCCCTGATATACGCGTGGCGGCGATGGGCCATTCAGTTTGTTTTATAAAGTTACTGATGAAGCGATCATTGTTATGGCATTTTGGGATAATCGCCAGGATTCTAAAAAACTGCTGGAATTACTGAAGGAATCGTATGGCGAACAAAAACGATAATCTGACCATCATGAATTGAACGCATGAGAGCCTTTTTCCGCTGACTGCTAGGAATCAGGAATGAACCAAACCGGAATGTTGCGCATACCGCGTACTGAAAAATGATAGACCAGGCTATGACAAAACTTAATTTGAACGATAGGTGCGTAAGCACCATGCCAGTTATCGGCACAGTAATTTTCCATATCTTCAAGCAAGAAATTTCAGGTACAATATGAAAGCAGTTCGTGTTCTTGCAGGCACCAAAAAAGGGGCATTTATTCTCACATCAGATACTCGCCGCTCAACCTGGACAGTCGATGGGCCTTTCTTCGGTGGATGGGAAATCTATCACATGAAAGGATCTCCTGTAGATCCCAACAGAATCTATGCTTCTCAAAGTAGTGGCTGGTTCGGACAAATTATTCAGCGTTCGGACGACGGTGGTAAGACGTGGTTTCAACCCGGATTCAAGGAAGGTGAATCTTCGAATGCGGCCGACGGAATGCCGGCGACAGAAAGTAATAAGTTTACCTACGACACATCAGACAATAAGGGTAAGCCGCTGACGACGCACCAGTGGTACGATGGTACTCAGCATCCATGGGAGTTTAAGCGCGTATGGCATTTGGAGCCCTCGTTGACAGACGCGGATACGGTCTATGCCGGTGTCGAAGATGCTGCGCTTTTCAAGTCAACTGATGGTGGCAAAAACTGGAAAGAGTTGTCGGCGCTACGCGGACATCCTACCGGAGCGAAGTGGCAACCCGGTGCCGGCGGAATGGCGGTACACACCATTATCCTGGACAAGAAAAATCCTGGAAGAATTTATGTTGCAATCTCGGCTGCTGGCGCCTTTCGATCCGATGATGACGGAGAGACGTGGAAGCCGATCAACCAGGGGCTGTCCTCGAACTATATTCCTGATCCCCATGCAGAGGTGGGTCACTGTGTTCATCGCATTGCTATGCATCCGGATAAGCCGGACGTGTTGTTCATGCAAAAACATTGGGATGTATTGCGTACCGACAATGCCGGCGAACTTTGGACTGAAGTCAGTGGCAATCTGCCATCCGATTTCGGCTTCGTCGTTGACGTACATGCACATGAGCCCAACACCGTGTACGTGATTCCCATCAAGAGCGACTCGGAGCACTTCCCACCCGAAGGAAAGCTGCGGGTATACCGGAGTCGAACGGGTGGTAATACGTGGGAAGCCCTCACGCGTGGACTTCCTCAAGAAAATTGTTATGTGAATGTATTGCGCGACGCGATGGCCGTCGACACGCTAAATCCTTGTGGCATTTACTTCGGCACCACCGGCGGACAAGTCTATGCGTCACCTGATGGAGGAGACAGCTGGAGTGCTATTGTTCAAAACTTGCCACCGGTGTATTCGGTTGAAGTTCAGGCCGTGCCATGATACGGGTGATATTACCATATCACCTTCGGAATCTCGCGCGGGTGCATTCGGAAATTCAGGTTGAGGTATCCGAAGCCCTTACTATAGAGGCCATACTGAATGCAATCGAGACGCGTTACCCGATGCTGAAGGGAACTATACGCGAACACGATACCAAAAAGCGCCGCGCCTTTCTCAGGTTTTTTGCCTGCGGTGAAGACTACTCCATGGCCGACCACAACACGTTGCTTCCCGAGACAATATTGAATGGGAGGGAACCCTTTATGATTGTTGGGGCTATCGCGGGTGGGTAGAGGTTAAGAGTTGGGTGTCGCAACCCTCTCGCGCCGCTCGAATTCTTGGGCAAACGATGGGGTTTGATTTTTCTTAAAAAAAAATCTGACGGCACCTTTTAGCGGAACGGCTACACTACCTTCCAGCTTGGCCCAACTCATTGGCGAGTTTTCATTTCTGGTTTAATAAATGACCAGTGAGTCTGAATAATTTTCCATTTATTATTCTTCGTCAAACGATACACCTGCGTACAGTTCCATTTAGTCGTTTCGTCGCCTACGTAAGCAATCAGATTAAAGGCCAATACAGCTATTTCGCTCGCTGATTGCACCTCGATATTAAACATTTCATATCTGCCATGTATTTGCCCTCTTACTGGCTCAAAATATTGTTTAAGTTCATGAAGCCCATGTAAGGGCCGCTCCAAATAAGGGTCAAAGTAAATCACATCGTCAGCTGATAGGTCCAGATAACCATTCGGATTGCCACGATTCCATTCGTTCAAAGCCAATTGCTCTAATGCAATAATTTTGGCTGAAACGTCTGATGGTGGATAGGAGAGCATGTCAATAAAACAGAGCGTTATTATAAAGGTGTTTTCATTTATAAAGATCACACATCTGGCCTTAATCAATAGATGGCAAACCGGGGAATAAATGTCATTTTTCAAGGTTTCAGCTTTTTGCGAAACTGCAAAGGGCTCAGTTGCGCGTTTTCCCGGAAAGATCGGACAAAAAAAGAAGTGCTTTCATAATTCAAGCACGACGCAATTTCATCGATACCCATGTCTGTAAACTTCAACATACGTTTGGCATCCAAAATGTTTCGGTTCAGAATGTATCGCTTGGCACTAACGCCAAGGTATTTTTTGACGAGGCTGTTCAGGTGTCCACTCGTCACGTGCAACATTTCTGCATAGTAGGTTACGGCCCGTTGCCGACGATGACTTGTCTCTACCAACTGCACAAAAACATCAACATACCTGTTTGTATTTTTTTTGCTGACAATTGCGTACGCAGAG
>CAMLER010000295.1 GCA_946478915.1 uncultured Chryseolinea sp. | reverse complement strand
AACCTAAATTTGGCGGAACCAATGGTGATTAGGTACCCGATAGCTGATAGTCATCAAGTTGGTGACCTCGATTGAAGTGCCTGCGATAGCAGATAGAGCACCTACGGATAACGGTTAACGGATAACGTAACAAAGGTAATCGGCTCGATTGACGTGTCGGCGACTTATTTTAATCCTGGTAAAAGTTTATTGATAAAAATGGAATGAGCTCTGACAGCTTTGGCATGGCGCACTTCTTGGACTTAATGTCTGGGATGGTTGGCGAGCTCCCGTTTGAGTGATTGCGGAGAGCGTACGGCGTTGCTAATAAGAAATGTATACTTCACCTGCGAGGTAAAGATTCAACCCCATCCAGGCTGCTTTCAATTTATGCGCAACAACAACACACCGCACCTCAACACATCAACACCCTCCAACCTCGCTCAAACCCTATCATCAGTTATCCACTTTCCAACTTCGGGTGCAACATAATCTTTCATTGCCTGGAGTAGTGCCGCTATTTCGCCCGAGGACAAGAGCATTTTCTGATTAACAATTTTGAGAAAGGCTTTATCGACCATATTTTGAACCAGTGAAATTAACGCATCGTAGTAGCCATTTACATTTAAAACACCGATGGGGTTTTTATGCAGCCCCAGCTGGGCCCATGTCAACATTTCAAATAACTCTTCAAGCGTTCCATATCCTCCCGGAAGTGCGATCACACCCTCGCTCAATTGATGCATCTTCGTTTTTCGCTCGTGCATGCTTTCGACCAAGATAAGTTCGGTCAAACCGTCGTGAGCAATTTCTTTCGATTTTAAGAAACGAGGCAGGACGCCGATAACTTCACCTCCCGCTTCCAGAACGGCGTTGGCAACAACACCCATAAGGCCAACTTTGGCTCCACCATAAATTAATCTTATACTTTGTTCTGCCAGGGCTTTCCCCAGGCGATCAGCTTCGCTCCGATAAATATCGTCAGATCCGGCGCTCGATCCGCAAAACACGGTTACACTTTTCATAAAGAAGTTACGATTTACTTTTGAAGATAGTACTAACACTACTTTGTTATGCAGCGATCTTGAAGGAGGAATAGGGAATAAGGAATAAGGTCCTATGCAACCTGATTCTTGTTCTGTATGCCTTATCCCTCTTCTATCCTTAGGTTTGTCAAACTTTCAACACAAATACAAATTGACAAAGTAGTACTAATCGTATTGGCTTACAAATTTCATGTCATGAGCGGTATTATCTGCAGGGAGCAAGTTAACGATGTTCGGCGTGACCGAATCAAGACGCAATGCAACCCAGCGTATATCTCCGGCGTTGTATTCAGAATAGAAGGTCCTGGTAAACACCTTTGATACTTGTACGGCACGAAAGGCTATCTCTAAGGGCATCCGGCTTTAAAGTCGATTTGCCCAAAAGCATTCGTACGCATTCCTGAATTCCTTCTGTGATAGATGGGTGTGGGTGGATACACTCCGACAATTCGTCGATCCCCTTCTCCATAAAAATCAGCAACGCAATAGCCTGAATAGCGCTCGATGCGTGGTTACCAATAACCTTTACACCCAGAATTTTCATCGGATCATCCATCGATACCATTAGCTTGATAAAACCCTGCGTATTTCTTTTAGCAATCGCTCTGGGGATACAACTGTAGTCCAACGTTACAACTTTATAGTCCAGACCCTGCTCTCTGGCTTGCATCTCATTCAAGCCAACACCTGCAACTTCTGGATTGAGAAACATAATCGTACTGATGTTTTCGTATACAAGTTTTTTCCGCGGAATACTGAATATTTTCTCGACAGCATATCTGCCTTCTAACTCTCCGACATTTACCAGTGAAATGTCCGAAGTTATGTCACCAACGGCATAGATATTGGCAATGTTGGTCTGGGTGTCGTTGTCTTCTATTCCCCGTTTGTTGATGGTAATTGGGACAGCGCCGTCCCACAGGTCTTCATAGTTTGGGACCCTACCCACGGCCACCAAAGCCTTCTCCACGTTAAAAGTGGCCTTCTTTTTATCATCATACTCCAATTCATACTCTACTCTGCCATTCTTAATTTCCATGCGTATAAGGTGGGAGTTGCGGTGGATAAGTACGCCATTGTTTTCCATGTTTCTTTCGATCACACGAACTACATCCTCATCTTCAAATGGGAGTATTCGTGCTCCTTTATCGATAAGAGAGACTTTTGTTTTTCCAAAACCAGAAAATATGGTGGCATATTCGCAACCGATCACACCAGCGCCGACGATCACCATGCTCTCCGGGAAATCTTTCATTTTCTCGATACCATCACTTGTCATAACAACCTTCTCATCGATAGGTAATTCCGGCAAATAACGAGGCCTGCTCCCGGTAGCAAGGACGATATTGTCGGCGAATACTTTTTCAGATACTCCTTCTCCGGTCTCGATTTCGATTTCATGCTGACTCAACAGCCGTGCCTTTCCCTTTTTGAATGTCAACAGGCCTTTGAAATTAGAATCCTTTATTTTTTCAAGATGAAGGCCAAGCATATCCTTTCGTTCGCTCACGGCACGGAAGACTTCCTCCTGGACCTCCTTATAATTTATGCTGGGAACCTGGATGTTGAAGCGCTTCAGGTTTTTTCGAAACGAGGCAGTCTCTCGCGATAATTCCCACCAGGTCTTTGATGATAGAGCACCATTGGTTACGCCTGCCCCGCCAAGGTCATCTTTTTCAATCAATAACGTTTTCTTTTTGAAGTCAAGGGCACGCATGGCCGCTGCATATCCTGATGGGCCGGCGCCAATAACCGCCAGGTCAAACTTCTCCATGTTGGTTTAAGGTATGGTTACTGATACAATATAAAAGTAAGTTTTTACTCTCATGGTGTCCTTCAACCGCATTTTGACGTTGGCAGAAAGCGTTTGCACTGTGGCCCCAGCTGATTTTTAATTTTTTTACAACAATAGCATACCCAATTGCCTTATATGAAGTGCTATCTTGCGCAACTATAAGCTGGAATTGCCGTTCAAGCCTTTGGTTCTGGCGGTTGTCGATATTGGCACGATTTGCAGCCTCAATTTTATGTTGCCTATTATAAAGCGGTTTTCTATAACGTTTTCATGCAAGCAAGCACCAGAGCCTTCTACCGGAATGTAGTTATCAGTACCGTGGATAAGATATTTTGAAACCAAAGATGAAGACCCCCTCTCCACCGAATTTCCTCAAATCCCTGGTTTCCTGCGGAACGATCTATGCAAAATCGGCCCCGGAAAAAAGGGGTATAATCCTTTCCAACTCCATTGGGCTCGTATTATTCCTCTGCTGCCTGGTCCTATTTGTGATGTACTACATCTGGTACGACTGGAATTTTGTGACGTTTGCCATTCCGTTAATCGGTATTTCCTGCCTTACAGTAATACCTCTAAATTACAAGGGGTACAACGATACGGCGAGAATCTGGATTAGCATGGTGATTCCGCTAGTGACAACGTTTCTTTCAGTCTATTCCAAAATTTTGTATTACGATCATCAGCAAGAGCTGGACTATTTTACTTTCCGAATAGTGGTGTTAGGGAGTTGCATTATACCCTGGGTTTTGTTCTCCCTTCAGGAAAAGAAATATCTTATCACTTGTTCGTTGTTCGGATTTCTGTTGCTAATGGCGTACGATCCGTTGCATGCCGCCTTTGGTGTCCCTTATCAACAGGACAAGTTGAAGTTGCTGAATTATTATTTTACAAACATCGTCATCTTCCTTGTTTATTGGGCACTGATGGCTCACATCATTTTCCTAAAGAGTCTTTCGGAACATTCAGAGAACAAGAATGCAGAGTTGATAAAGCAACTAAATTCAGCTAACGAAAATTTGTTATTGAAAAATGCTGAGATCCAGCTGAAGAACGCTGAGATCGTAGAGCAGAGTAACATACTTCAAATAAATCAAGACAGGCTGTGGGATGCCAATCAGATAATTGAAGGTCAAAAGAAACAATTGTTACTTAAGAACCAAAGTCTGCAGTCCGAATTGATTGAGGCAAATAATATCTTAACAGAGACTAATTCAGAACTTATAAAACACAATAACGAGCTAAGGCAGTTTTCATTTTCGGTTTCACACAACCTTCGCGGACCAGTTGCCAGTTTACTTGGTTTAGTAGGATTGGTGGATCCCAAAAACTTGTCGGGAGAAAATCTGCAGATTTTCAAGCACATACAGGCTTCAACCGAGAACCTGGATACTATCATTAAAGATCTTATAAAGATTATCGATATCCGCCAGGATATTTTTCAAATCAGGCAGAAGATTTTTCTTGAAGAAGAATTTAAGGCAATTCATGACATTCTCGTTAATGAAATTTATACCCACCATGTTGCGTTTCGAAATGACTTCAGCAGATGTGAGATCATTTATTCGGTAAAACCCATGATCCATAGCATTTTGTACAATCTTATCAGCAACAGCATCAAATACCGGTCATTGGAGCAACAACCAGTGATCGAAATATCATCCGAAGATTCTGAAGATCATTTTACCATTATCATAAAAGATAATGGCCTTGGGATAGACTTGAATACACACAAGGACGATGTATTCAAATTGTACCGGAGGTTTCACAGACATGTTGAAGGAAGAGGACTTGGGTTATACCTTGTTAAGCTTCAATGCGAGGCGCTGGGTGGAACTATCGAGGTTGAAAGTGAGTTGAATAAATTCACACAATTTACACTGCACCTTCCAAAACCAGAAAATCTCAAAAGCCAGATATTACTGGATGAGCCTTACGCCAGAATTATTTTCGATGCGACAACAAATTCAACGGGCGTTACCTGGCACGGACCTATCACCAGCGAGCAGTACCGAAAAGTATTTTCTAAGTCGCTGGAATTTCTTGCAGCATACAATACGCCAACCTGGGTGTCAAATATCTCACATCAGGGGTATGTAGATGAAGTTGATCAATATTGGATGCTTACTACGATCCTGCCAGAAGCAGCTAAAAATGGATTAAAAAGAATTGCAACAATTCACGCAAAAGAAAGTGATTTCATCACCAGGCATTATCTGGATACAATTGAAGCAAATATCAGTAAATTTGGAATTCGTTATAAGTCATTTCGATCCGAAGAAGAAACAATTGAATGGATCCATGATGAAAACGTAAGACCGGCTTCATTGCACGACCATGATCGATCGATTGATAGAGTTTGATAAGGAGATACTTCGTTTTCTAAATGGACTTCATTTCCCATGGTTGGATCCAGTAATGTTGGTCTTGACTGAGACGGTTGCATGGATTCCGCTATACCTCTTCATGCTATACGTGGTTATCAAGGAATATAAGCGTAATTCATGGGTCATTCTGCTGGGGTTGGCATTGACAATACTCCTGGCAGACCAAATCACAGCCAGTTTAATGAAACCATACTTTGCACGACTAAGGCCTTCGCAGGAGCCTACGCTCCAGGAATGGATTCACCTTGTGAACGGGTATAAAGGCGGAAAATTCGGATTCGCCTCAAGCCACGCGGCAAATACATTCGGCGCAGCTACCTTTTTCTTTCTTTGGCTGAACAACACAAAAAAGTGGGTGCCTTGGTTGTTCGTCTGGGCGGCATTCATGACCTATACCCGAATCTACTTGGGTGTGCACTATCCGGGAGACGTTCTGGTTGGCGCAATAGTGGGTGTCGTCTGCGGTTGGTTCAGTTTCAAGGCGTCGGAATGGTTGAGAAACTGGAACGAGGGAAAACGGCTCCCCTCATCAGGATAACTGGAATATTCGGAATTCTTTATCCGAAACTGACATAAACAGATCGAATAAAGAATCCCGAATATGATTTGTTTTATTTGAACAGATTTCCCAGGACGCTGCCTGCCGTACCTTGTTTGTTGCCTGTAAATTGTGATAGTATATCCCCTACGTTGCTTTTTCCGGTGACGCTCTTTACAATGTCCTGAAGATCAAAATCCTTGTCATTTGGATCATTGGTTTTATCGACAAATTGTTTCATTACCATAGGAATCAGGCTGCTGGCGATGCCTGAGGCTACCTGAGGTGATATTCCAAATTTCGCTGCCAGTTTGCTTGTAATGTTCGAAACAAGCGAAGAGGTAAGTGGATTTCCTTGCAGCGCAGATTGACCGCCTCCCTGCAGCATGCCCATAAGATCTTGCAGATTGCCCTGACTAGCCTGTCCTTTCAATCCATTAAAAATTTCCGAAGCAACATCTTTGATTGCATCGTCATTGGCCTCATTGGGCACCGCTGGGTTCTTGACAATAGCTTCTTCAGCATTTTGTCGTACGAGGTTCACAAGTTGATCTAGCATAATTTTGGATTTTAGAAGAAAGTTTTGTTTTCAAGTTTTGATGCGCCCTTCGGCCTGAAGTAATCTCCTGACGTATTTTCCAATAATGTCAAATTCCAGATTTACAACATTTCCTACCGACAGGCGATGGAAATTTGTATGTTCATAGGTGTAGGGTATAATGGCAACAGTGAATTCCTTTACATGTGATTCAAAACAAGTCAAACTAACTCCGTTGACG
>CAMLER010000294.1 GCA_946478915.1 uncultured Chryseolinea sp. | reverse complement strand
GGTGATTTGGGGATTACCGGTTTCGGCGGCGGTGTTACCATCAGGCAAAACATTGATGTTATCGGAGGTATTGGTGTGAGCGGACTTTCGGAAGAAGAGGATGAGCGCATTGCCTATGCAGCCATTAGAAAAGTCTACGGATGAAGGGTACTCGCAACATACCTGGCGCTCCTTGCACAGCTTTGATCGTGATATTTACGGTGATGTGCCTATCGTGTGAGAAAAAAATTTCAGAAAAAGACGAATTCGTAGATGAAAAAGAAAAGCCGATCCAGAAAAGTGAAAAGAATGTGTCAGAACGTTTTCTCCGAATTGATGGAAGCACGGATACGTTAAGAAGTTATGAGCTGGGTAAAAATCTTTTTGGAAAGTTTTTCAAGCAGCGGGCAGAGTTTTACATTATTGAAAATCCGAATAAGACCCTTTACAACAAGCCAGTAAAATCAATAACACTCTACTTTCTTGATGGAGCACTGGCTAAAACAAAATACGAGTTGGATGATGATATCTCTGACGACCTTATTCAAAGCTATGGTACATTTACAATCAAAGGATATGATACCCTGACACGCGGACTCTTTAAGCGGGAAAAAATAATTTCTGTGAATAATCAGCGGAGGTCGCTAAATAAGAACTTAACAAACTACGAATTGAAGTGGGAACTGGAATCAAAGTTTGTTTACGCGCGTGTTAATAAATCCGCAAAAAAGAAAAAGTTTGAATATATCGAGGCGTTGAAGCACTATTCAAGCAAATTCAGACAATTAGAAAGCTTGCATTAATATAATGGGTAATGATGCGGTGACGCAGGCTAATACCAAGGTGAAGTACGTGACGAACCAAATTTCAACGAATAAAAACCGCGCTATGAAACACCTTATCTGCTTTATTGCAGCCATGACATTTTTGTCATGCAGCCAAAAAGAAACAACCACAACAAACGAGACTGAAAACACAGCCAGAACTTTTGGATCAATCGATCGGCTGGATCCATCCTTTGACGCCCTTGTTAAGAAAGACGCGTCCATAGAAATAGTTGCCGAGGGCTTTGAGTGGAGTGAAGGTCCCCTGTGGATTGAAGAACAAAACATGTTGCTCTTTTCGGACGTTCCCACCAACATCGTTTATAAATGGACTGAGGAAAATGGCAAGGAAACTTATCTCACACCCTCGGGTAGGACGGGATCACTGCCTTATGGAAATGAGCCGGGATCAAACGGCTTAACCTTAAATCCGGAAGGGAAGTTAGTCTTATGTCAGCATGGAGACAGACGCGTCGCTTTAATGGATGCACCCCTTGCCGCGCCCGCTGCGAAGTTTGTTTCAGTTGCCGATAATTTCGAAGGTAAAAAGTTTAACAGTCCGAACGATGCTGTCTTTAACAGCAAGGGCGAATTATTTCTCACGGATCCTCCTTACGGTCTTCCGGAAAAAGAAAACGATAAAACGCGCGAGATCCCATTTCACGGTGTGTACAAAGTAACTGATGGAGTACCAAAATTGATTACGGACAGCATTACACGGCCCAATGGTATTGCCTTGTTCCCAGGCGAAAAGAGATTGTTAGTGGCAAATTCCGATCCGGCAAAACCGATCTGGTATTCGTTCGATATCTCTGACGACGGGTCGGCCAGTAACGCTGCAATCTTTTATGATGCAACCGAAGCGGCAAAAACCGAAAAGGGTTTGCCCGACGGGTTGAAGATCGACAAGAATGGAAATGTGTTTGCTTCCGGACCTGGAGGTATCTGGATTTTCAACCAGGACGGGAAACTTCTTGGCCGTATCAAAATCCCCGAGCTGGCATCGAACTGCGCTTTCACGGCAGATGAGAAAACATTGTTTGTCACTGCCGATATGTATCTGGTGCGGGTAAAACTTCGCGACTGAAGGCCGCCTCGATCTGAAACATTTAATCGGAGAATTGTTAAAGAACCTGTGGCATTCTAATAAGTGGGAATGAAGGTATGACGAAGAATGATGCGACAGTCTCAAAGGCTTCCAAAAAAAATATCCGCGTTCAGAGGTGGGTGGCAGTTATTTCCGTGCTGTTGCTTGCAGTCAAGATTATTGCCTACCTGATAACCAACTCCGTTGCTATACTAACGGATGCGCTGGAGAGCATTGTGAATGTTGTTGCCGGTTTTGTCGGACTTTACAGTTTGCATCTTTCAGCTAAGCCTCACGATGAAGATCACCCGTACGGACATGGCAAGATCGAGTTTATCTCGGCAGCTTTGGAAGGAAGCATGATATTCGTGGCAGGATTTGTAATCATTTACAATGCGATTAAGAACATCATCCAGCCAGAGCCATTGCTTCGCCTTGACTTTGGCATTGCACTCGTTGTGGGCACTGGCATTGTAAATTATTTGATGGGCATGGTTTGCGTGAGAGTCGGCAAGAAGAATAATTCCGTTGCCTTGCTCGCAAGTGGCAAACACTTACAGACGGATACTTATACAACGGCGGGGATAGTCATCGGTCTGGCGCTCATTTACTTTACTCAAATATTCTGGATTGACAGCGCAGTCGCCATAATATTCGCATTCATTATTATCTATATGGGATATAGAATTTTGCGTACTTCCATAGCAGGAATAATGGATGAGATCGACAGCGCCCTGCTGGAAAGAATAGTATCGACGTTGAACAGCCACCGGCGTCCAAATTGGATAGACCTTCACAACCTTCGAATTATTAAGTATGGAAACAAACTTCATATTGATTGTCACCTTACGGTACCGTGGTATCTTAATTTGCACGAGGCCCATAAGGAGATTGATGCAATGACAGACGGGATGCGCGAAGCATTCGCAGAACCAGTTGAATTTTTTATTCATACTGATGGATGCATGGAGTTTCAATGCCCAATATGTGACAAAGCGGACTGTCCGGTGAGGGCGCATCCGCTTGAAAAGAAAATTATGTGGACAGTGGAAAATATTTCAAGAGATAAGAAACATGCTATAAGCTCTTGAAAGAATTGCGGGCCTGTCAAATTCTGGCTGATATTGAGCTACACTTCTTTAAGCAACAGATTAAATTCTACGTTCAAGACTTCATCTACCTTGATAAGGCCTTGTAATTTGGTTGGTGCTTCCAAGCCAAATTCTGAAAAATTTACGGCGCGAGTGCCCTTCAACTTAATAGAATTTTTTTCCAGATTAACGAGATAACGAACGGTGTATGTGGTGGTCACTCCAGCAAGCGTTATATCAACGACACCATCGATAAAACAATCATTCTGATTGAACGGATTTTCAAGCGACCGGAACGCAATAGTGAGTTGCGGATATATTTCTGACTTTAATGTTTTGCGGAAGTCGTTAGAAATTTGCCTGGCACCACAATCAAAACTGCGGACTGGAATGATCATTTTGTTGTTTGAGAAGTTCAGTTTACCGGTCCGATAGTTCCGCACATATTGTAACGTATCGCTACCATAGTAATAGTCAAACCTGCAAGTGAATTTATTAACGTTAGTTGAACCCTGGATGGCAAGTCTGCTGCCTGCGTCAATGACCCATGTTCCCTTGTCGGACTTGTTGGAGCCGAAGAGAAGCGTAGCAACCATTGATATGAGTATGAGCTTTTTCATTGTCGTCAGGGCTTAGGTAAGATAAGCAGGGCCCTTTCGGACCCTGCTGTTTTCAACTAGAAACCAATAACACCTTCTATCACAAAGCCTTCGAATTTGCCATTGGCACGAATATCTGTACCTGGGAAATCCATATACTTTTGAGTTACATATTCACCTTTCAAGAGGATATTTCTTGTTATAAACCATCCGGCAGCAAGGGAGGTCCGTTGTATTTTTACATCCTCGCGGGTTCCCTGGCTAAGATTTGGCTGTGTGGTGCTCTGTCCAAACGAAAGGTCACCATCCACCACGTTGTATTTTGCTCCTACATACATTTTATCATTTGCAAAACGATAAACACCGTCGATTGCATATTGATTGAATTGTCTCTTTTCAAGTTTTGCCAAAACGGGTTGTGCAGGGTCAGTAGACTGAAGTTCGCCGTTTTCAATTTGGCTGTTGCCTGAAGCTACCTCGTAGGTACCGAAGATCTCTACATTTCTGAATTTCACAAATGGATTGATCATGAAGCTTGTCACGTTATCCTTAAAGCCCGGGTTAATTCGACCGGAGAAAGAATTGCCAGTCAACGTTGCATTAACAGGTTCAAGTACATAATAGTAACGTGATCCGGCGCGGTCGCCACCATACAGCGTATTGCTGATAGAAGACTTCGTGGTATAAACGGATCCAGTCAGTCTTGCCCTGAAATCTTCAGTAAAGTTTTTGTCGAATCCAACTTTTCCATAGAAAGAAGGAGAACGGTCATCACCTTTGGTCACACTACCCTGGATTTCACCGTCTGTGATACCAACCATTGCAAGCAATCCGGATTTCTGCCAGTACAATTCGCCACCGATCTCCGTTGTAAATGCGTCCATCAAATTGTTTTCAACGAAGGGATTGTAAAGCGCATTACCTGCATCTGTTCTGCGAAAGTGTGCATCGCCATAATTTATTTCCATGTGTCCAATCTTCAGCGTAAGGTTCTTCCACAATTCATCCATCAAAGGACTGTTCAAAAAGCTAACTTTGTCTATTTGAAAGAATCCACCTTTCACCCAGAATTCGTTGTGGTGACGAGTCGACATATAAGAAACCAGGCTTACCCTGACACCGTCAGCTAACTGAACATCAATGTTAAAGTTTGCCATCGCCAGGTTAAAGCCGGGACTGAGATCGTATAAGGCATTTTTGTTGACTTCACCAACGATGTTCTCAGTGTTTGAATGTTTAAGACTTTGATATTGCTGGGTGAAATTTGCGCCGATGCGAAGCTTCAATCCATCAAAACCTACTGTGTCGTATTTGCTTGTTTCAAATACATTGATACCGCGTTGATCATATGGCCGAAAGTATTGGATTCGGCCTTGTTGTGCTAGAGCACCGAAACTTAACGACATGAGCGCGATAAGCGTCATGAAGCTGAGTGTATTAGAGCGTGTCATAATCGTATTGTTTAAAATGTTGTTATAGAATTGCGTTATTATTAGTTAAAGTGATTTCAAAAGTGACAGAGATGTCGTTGCCAACTTTTATTGCTCCCATCATTGCGGTTGGCGGCTCCATTCCAAAATCAGTCATGGTAATTTGTTTCGAGCCGATGATCTTTAAGTCACCATTCGAAGCCAGCTTATACGAAACTTTGAGATCTATCGGCAGCGTTTTGCCTGCCATCGATAGAGTTCCTTTTAAATCTATTGTTGAGTTCGAGGCATTTACGGACTGGCTCTTCATTACAAAAATGATTTGAGGAAACTTTTCATGATTAAATGCCTCGTAGGTCTTATTGTCCATTATTTTTCCTTTGGTGCTCTTGATGCTGGTAACGGGAATTTTTACCACGACATCTTTTACCTCTGCGACATCGTTGGCAGCGACGACAAAAGCTCCGGTGAGAGAAAGATTTTCAACTGACGACTGCCACACGTGCATAGTAGAGGTACCACTAACATGCATTGAATAATTTTTGACTTTAAAGGACTGTGCCTGAATATTATTAACGAGAAAGAACAGTAATCCTACCGTTACGATCAGAAGTTGGCGAGTTGGTTTCATAAGCTTGGTGTTTTTTCGTGATGCTAAGGTATTGCGGCATCTATCGGCCGAACATGATTAACGCTATGTCATGGGATGATTTACGTCAGGTATGATTATGACCTTTAACACAAAAAAAGGGCCTGTGGAGCCCTTTCATAAATCATGCAATAGCTGTTACGTTGGTATCACTTCAACAGGTGACTCCTCTGGAATGATCAGAAAAGGCAGCTTCATGTTACTGATGAACTCGCGGAGAGTGAGAGATCTATGCTCGTCTATATCATTGGCCTGTCTTTCTCCAATCACCACCATGCCTGCGGCATTCTCATTTACATAGGTCCGGATTCTGTCGGCCGTAAAGCCTATTTCGGTTTGGAATTCGTAAACGACTTTCTTATTGTTTAACACTGAAGCTCCAAGTTCAAGAAATCTTGCTTTCGCCTTTGCATCTATTGATGCCTTCGAGATGAGAACGTCTGCATCACGTCCAAGGTCAATCAGTCTATATGAATAGAGAATAATAAGGCGGGCGCTGCAAGCGGATGCAACTGTGGCGGCAATTTCCAGCACCTTTTCAGATGATGGGGTAAGGTCAACTACACATAATATCGGTCTCATAAAAGTGATTTATGTTTACAAAGTAAGATCAATAGCGAACGGACGGCGAGGACTTACATCACGTCGCAAGATGACATTAGTCAGTTTTATGGGAGGCGGATTAAGGGTAATCGGTAATCTGGTGATCGGTATCAGGTACCTGATAGCCATCTGATAGCCATCGGGTCGGTCCGCTCGATCAACGTTCCTGCATAATGCATTCGAGCGCACACCCAGGGCCCGCACCCACGATTAACCGATAACTATTAACGGATAACTATTAACAAAAAACTCACCCAATCTCTATTACAACATCATCC
>CAMLER010000293.1 GCA_946478915.1 uncultured Chryseolinea sp. | reverse complement strand
TCTCCGCCAGCAGCAGATGAAAGGTATTTGTACCCATGTCAATGATCGCGATTTTGTTAGCCATACGAGCGGCGTGAAGTTACGAATTTTGAGGTATAAGGTATAAGGCATAGGTGCAATAAGGTATAGGGGATAAGAATATGGCATGGGAAAGCTACCATCAATTTTAGCAAACCTCAAACTTCAAACCTCAAACTCTAAACCTTAAACCTCAAACTCTTGCTTATATTTAAGATCAAATCAAACGCCATGAGTAAACGTACTTCCAAGGATCAGGTACTTCAGAATAAATTTGATGAGCTTGAAAAGAAAAACGAAGAATCACTTCTGGGTGGCGGGGAGAAAAGAATTCAGCAGCAGCATGCCAAGGGGAAATTAACGGCGCGTGAAAGAATCCATCTCCTTCTGGATGAAGGTTCATTCGAAGAGATGGGTAAATTTGTTATGCATCGTTGTAAAGATTTTGGTCTCGACAAAGAATACTATTTGGGTGATGGAGTGATAACGGGTTATGGAAAAGTGAGTGGCCGACTTGTCTATGTTTTTTCTCAGGACTTTACAGTGTTTGGCGGATCCCTTTCGGAAACTCACGCAGAGAAAATTGTTAAGATCATGGATCTCGCGATGCAAAACGGAGCACCATTGATCGGCTTAAACGACTCGGGCGGAGCGCGCATTCAGGAAGGAGTATTGTCGCTAGGCGGTTACGCTGATATCTTCTATAGAAACACACTGGCCTCCGGAGTAATACCCCAAATCTCAGCAATTATGGGGCCGTGCGCGGGCGGCGCTGTTTATTCTCCGGCGATTACAGATTTCATATTCATGGTCGAACAAACCTCGTTTATGTTTGTGACTGGCCCCAACGTTGTAAAAACGGTTACGCATGAATCCGTCACAGCAGAAGAACTTGGCGGGGCAGCGACGCACAGCACAAAAAGCGGAGTCACACATTTTGCATGTGCCAATGAAGTGGAGTGTATAAAGCAAATAAAGACTCTTCTCAGCTATATCCCTCAAAATTGTGAGGATGGTGTACCACGTCTTGACTATACGCCGGAAAATGAGTCGCGCCCGGCGTTAAATGATATCATACCGGCCAACCCGAATCAACCATACGATATGCGCGATGTGATTGATATTATTGTCGACCCTTCCAGCTTTTTTGAGATCCATAAAAATTTTGCGGAAAACATTGTAGTTGGATTCGCGCGGATTGCGGGGAGAAGCATCGGAGTGGTGGGAAATCAACCTGCATCCCTTGCTGGTGTGTTAGATATTCATTCGAGTGTTAAAGGAGCTCGTTTTGTGAGGTTCTGCGATTGCTTTAATATCCCCTTGCTGGTGCTCGAAGATGTTCCTGGTTTTCTTCCCGGCACAGATCAGGAATGGAATGCAATTATCACGAATGGAGCAAAATTGTTATTTGCATTCTCGGAGGCAACAGTTCCCAGGGTTACCGTAATCACGCGAAAGGCATATGGCGGCGCCTATGACGTTATGAACTCAAAACACATCGGCGCGGATCTTAACTACGCCTGGCCTTCTGCGGAAATTGCCGTAATGGGTGCCAAGGGCGCAGCAGAAATCATCTTCAGGAAAGAGATTTCAGAATCGCCAGACCCGGCGCAAAAACTGAACGAGAAGGTGGGGGAGTATACGCACAAATTTGCCAACCCTTATAGGGCTGCGCACCGCGGTTACATCGACGAGGTTATTTATCCCGATCAAACCCGCGATAAACTTATCAAAGCTTTCGGCATGCTCGAAAATAAAGTGGCTAAATTGCCGCGCAAAAAGCACGGAAACATTCCTTTATAACTATATTTTAGATCAACATGGATAAAAAGAGTAAACAATTTCTTTACGAGTATCTCAACAACGCATCACCTACTGGTTTCGAGTCGTCTGGCCAACGAATTTGGCTTGATTACATCAAGCCCTATGTAAATCAACATATTGTCGACGTGTACGGATCGGTCGCAGGGATTATCAATCCCAAGGCAAACTATAAGGTTGTGATCGAAGCGCACGCGGATGAAATATCATGGTTTGTAAATTACATTACCGAGGATGGATACATATACGTAAGGAGGAACGGTGGCTCCGATCATCAAATAGCGCCCTCAAAAAGAGTTAATATTCATACTGACAAAGGTGTAGTTAAAGGAGTTTTTGGCTGGCCGGCAATCCATGTACGCGATGCGGCCCGTGAAGAACCTCCTACGCTGAAGAATATATTTATTGATATTGGAGCTGATTCAAAAAAGGAAGTGGAAAACATGGGTGTCCATGTGGGGTGTGTGATCACTTTCGAGGACGAGCTCATGGAAATGAATAATAAATGGATCGTGGGTCGCGCTTTGGATAATCGCATGGGTGGCTACATGATCGCGGAAGTGGCCCGTAGATTAAGCGAAAATAAAAAGAAGCTTCCGTTCGCGCTTTATGTTGTTAATGCCGTACAGGAAGAAATAGGACTTCGTGGAGCCGAAATGATCTCCAGGAGAATTCGACCTGATGTAGCCATATGTACTGATGTCACACATGACACACAATCACCGATGTACAACAAAAAAGAGAGTGGCAACTTGAAAAGCGGCTCTGGCCCGGTATTGTGTTATGGCCCGGCGGTTCAAACCAACGTTCTCAAAATGGTAATAGATACGGCCCAAAAAAGGAAAATTCCGTTCCAGCGCCAAGCTGTTTCCAGGTCAACCGGAACGGATACCGACTCGTTTGCTTACTCGTCTGAAGGGGTGGCTTCTGCCCTCATTTCGTTGCCCCTAAAGTATATGCACACTACTGTGGAAATGGTTCATAAAGAGGACGTTGAGAATGTGATTAACCTTATTTACGAGTTTGTTTTACAGTTGAAAGCGGGTCATGATTTCCGCTATTTAAAGTGATCTTTTAAGGCATTTTTGCCTTCGTTTGGCGCGGTCAAAACAGGTTCTGCATGGTACTTGCAGAACCTGTTTTGTTATTAAACTAAAACGACCAAGCGACTCTATGAAAAAGAAGTTTATTGTATTTGCGGCCGCAGCCCTCATCGTCAGTGGCAATGCATTTTCTCAGGAAAGACCGATACATGAGATCTACTCAATGATGGTCTTTAATTTTACCAAATATGTTCAGTGGCCTGATCATGCATCGAATGGCGATTTCGTAATCGGTGTCGTGGGTAACGACGATATCTACGCGACTCTCAACGGTTGGTATGGGGGAAAAGCAAAAGGCTCAAAAACTTACATCATCAAAAAATTTAATTCTGCTTCTGAAGTGACTGATTGCCATGTTTTGTACATCGATAAAACAAAAAGCAGTGAGTTCGAGGTGGTAAACAGTAAAATACAGGGAAAAGGTACACTGGTTATCACCGATAAGAGTGGATTAGGTGAAAAAGGCAGCGGTATTAATTTCAAGACAGTGGACAATAAGCTCAAATTTGAGCTAAATCAGAAGGCAATTGAGGCTTCTAACCTAAAAGTCTCCGGTGCTTTGTCTTCAATGGCCATATTAATTTAACGGGGTTGTTTGAGAAGCTTCGGGGGTTACTCCCCGGGGTCTTTTCAGATAAAGTAATAGATTAGTCAATAGCCCAAATTTTTTTAATCTATGAAAAAACCAATGTTTATTATCCTCATGATGGCAGGGTTCGCCGTAACTGCCCAGGATAGACCGACACATGAAATTCACGCGGCCATGCTTTTTAACTTTATAAAGTATGTGCAGTGGCCCAACGAAGGCGACGGCGGTGAATTTGTAGTAGGAGTGATCGGTGATGATAATGTCTTTAATACCTTGAACCAATGGTACAATGGCAAACAGAAAGGCAGCAAGAAGTATGTCATTAAAAAGCTTTCTTCTGCTACCGAATCTTCAAGCTGCCAGGTGGTGTACGTCGGCAAGGCAAAAAATAAGGACTTTGACGACATCATGAGCAATATCGGTGGAAAGTCAATCTTGACCATTACTGATGGAAATGGAATGGGACAAAAAGGAAGTTGCATCAATTTCAAGGTCATCGACGGCAAGCTAAAGTTTGAGATGAATCAGGCAACGATGACGAGTTCCAATTTAAAGGTGTCCAGTCAGTTGAGCAGTATGGCGATATTGATCTAGCCTACTGTTAAAAAACAAAAATATGATCCTGGAATGAAACATCGGTTTCAATCTCACGGCTAGAGCCGCAGGACATAAGATACACGCACGGGGTCATAAAGTTTTTACAGAGAGGGTCTTTTCTTTATGTTCTCTGTGCGTTTTTTTGAAGCTAAACGTCTGAAGATATACGTGCAGGGCTGCGAAGTTTTTACATGAGAGGGTCTTTTCTTTGTAAGCTCTGTACGTTTTTTTTCTTCTTTGAATCACATAACAACAGACAAAAGCATCTTTTGTTTGAAAGCGAAAACCAGCAGATCCTTCAACTATTTTTTAAAAGGCGTCTGGCAGCTTAAGCTTCGAATTCAAAGCCAACCCCACGCATGTCGTTCCAGAAATTGGGATATGATTTCCTTACTACAGCCCGGTCTTGTATTTCCACATCCATTTGAGTAGCTAATGGCGCAAAAGCCATAGCCATACGATGATCCTTATAGGTTAGGAAAGTTGCAGATTCAGGCAGGGAGGTAGACGGAATAAGCCTCCAGTGTTCAGGATCATCTTCTATCAGGTCGGCTCCAATCTTTCTAAGCTCATTCTGCAAGGCTGCGATCCGATCAGTTTCCTTTATACGCAAACTTTCTAGTCCCGTAAAAAAACCTGTGACGTTCTTTGCTGCGCACACTACCGCAACAGTCTGCGCCAGGTCAGGACAATCCGTAAAATCCCAACGGAGCTCCTGGGCGCACTTTTTCTTTGTCAATCTTAACAGTCCCTTTTCAAAGCGACTTTCAACCCCCAACTCCACCATTAAATTCAGTATCGCACTATCACCCTGGAACGACTGATTCAAAAGCCTTGGCAATACAATTTCAGCGTCATCAGCCAAAGCGACGAACGCAAACCAGTAACTTGCCGCCGACCAGTCCGACTCTACGGTGAATGAGGCAGGTGTAAAATCCTGGTGTTGGATTGAAATTTCATTAGCCCTAACGTTGGTGGTCACGCCAAAATGTTTTAGCAACGACGCTGTCATGTCAATGTACGGACGGCTTCCGACTTTCCCCTCTAAAGTAAGGACGAGCCCATTGGGTAGGACGGGTGCCACCATCATCAAAGCTGATATGTATTGACTGCTAATATCACCCCTGATACTAAGGCGGTCGGTTTTTTGCCCTTCAAACCCAGTTATCCGGTGAGGTGGATACCCATCTTTTTCGAGGTATTCGATTTTTCCCCCTAATGACCTTAATGCGTCTACCAATATGCCTATTGGCCGTTCCTTCATGCGCTGGGTACCTGTAAGTATCTTGTGCTGGTTGGTAATGCAAAAGTATGCGGTCAGAAATCGCATCGTGGTACCAGCATCTTCAACATCAATTGTTTGGTCATCAGACCGAACCAGCCGTAACATCAATTGAGTGTCGTTGGCATCGGAAAGATTGTGGAGTTCTGCGCGACCCCCGGCCAGAGCGTTGATGATCAGGGCTCTGTTGCTTATGCTCTTTGATGCGGGAAGCAAGGAAGCTTCGCCTTTCAAAACAGACGTTCGTTTTATTTTGATGGAAGTATGCAACCGTTGAAAATGTTTTGGCGCGCAAATTACAGCTTGTAAGACATTTTTGTTAAATTCAGATGAACATTTAGAGGAGAATTAAAGTTGGAAGGTTATGAATACGACAGGGAAAATTGCTATCGGCATGAGTCTGGTTTCGAGTTTTTTGCTAACGGCATGGTTGCTCACAGGCGACAGGAAAGTAAAAACCAGGGATTTCGTTTCAAAAAAAACTGAAGGTTTCAAAAGTGCCTTAAAGTCTGATCGCTCATACTTGTCGGAACTGGATAACTATTATATCTAATCCTCCTTTTTCGCCGCGGGCAGTATACAAGGGAGCGGAAAGGCCTGAAGCGTCTGAAAATTGGCCAGCCTTATGCTTGCTGGTAGAATGACAGTGCTTCCACGACGGATTCAACGGTAATGGCACAGTCCCATTTTGCTTTCCCTATTCCATCCAGCAGAACACACATAATTTTATTGTTTTTGTTTTTTTTGTCCTGCAGGGTCAGTTGCGCTATTATACTCAACTCATCGTTTTGAATATTTATTTTGCCGTAAGTCTTAAGGATAAACGTGCTTATGCGCAACAGGTCGCTAGAGGAGAGCAGCCCCATCTTTTCGGCGATATAACTTTCTGCAATCAGTCCGACAGCTATTGCTTCACCATGAAGAATTCCTTTTCCTTCGCCTAGTCGATAGCTTTCAAGAGCATGGCCAATCGTATGTCCGGCATTTAGTATTTTTCTTAGACCTTTCTCTTTCGGGTCTTCTGAAGTGACCTTCGCTTTGAATTCCACCGAATGCCTGATCAGCATTTTAAAGGGCTGATCTTTCAAAGCATTAGACTCAATTTGTTCCCATACCTTGGCATCGGAAATCAAGGC